>RDYY01000412.1 GCA_004293505.1 Sphingobacteriia bacterium
ACCAATCTGTTGTCGTTATTCACGAGCGACCAATTTTCGCCGCCATTGTTAGAAACAAACAAGCCCTTGCTTTCTTTGTAAGAATCGCTTTCTATGAGGGCATATACTTTTTCGGAATTAGAACGGCAGACTGCTATCGACATTTTGCCCATTTCTTTGGGAAGTCCATTGCTTAGTTTTGTCCAAGTTTCGCCTCCGTCAATACTTTTGTGCAAGCCACTTCCTGCCCCTCCGCTAATCACCTGCCAAGGCAAGCGACCGTATTCGTTCATGGCGGCATACAGAATGCGAGGATTATTCATGTCCATAGAAAGTTCCACACAACCTGTCTTGTCGTCCACGTACAGCACATTTTTCCAAGTAGTGCCGCCATCAGTAGATTTGTAAATGCCTCTTTCCTTAGACTTGGAATACAAAGCCCCCTGTGCGGCTACATAGACTACATTGGGGTCTTGGGGGTGAATGACGATTCGGGCAATGTGTTGGGTGAGGTCTAAGCCCATTTTCTTCCAAGTTTTTCCTGCGTCTGTGGACTTGTAAACACCATCACCGTGATGAGTCATTACGCCCCTAACTGCGTGTTCGCCCATGCCTACATACACTATGTTGGGGTCGCTTTCTGCGACAGCTACCGCACCTACAGAACCCGTTTTGAAGTAGCCATCAGAGATATTTGCCCAGTGAATACCCATGTCTTCGGTTTTCCACAAGCCACCGCCCGTAGTTCCCATGTAGTAGGTAGCTGGGTCGCCTACCACGCCCGAAGCCGTTACCGACCTTCCCCCGCGAAAGGGTCCAATATTTCGCCATTTTACGGGCTTCATGTAGCTATTCAGGTCTGTGCTACCTTCTTTTTTTTCTTGTGCATTGCTTTCGAAAGAAAAGACAAAAAGTGCCAGTACCAAAAGTAATTTTTTTTGCATAGTTTTTTAATCATTAAATGTGAGTAGCGAGCAAGTTAGGGAAAAATGAAAAAAATAGTAGCAATGACAGACGCAAAATGAGAATTTTCTAAATTTTTTGTTTTTTTGAGTATGACTACTTAGTGTTTTTGAGTGCAATACCTCATTGCGAATTGGCACAAATGGAGCTAATTTTGTAACATCAATAAGCGTAAAGGAAATAGCAGAAACCAAAGAAAAGACGTTTCTACCATGCTTTCTGGTGTTTCTTTTACGATATTTATTA
>RDYY01000413.1 GCA_004293505.1 Sphingobacteriia bacterium
CCTGAAACCATCGAAAGGGTTCCTGGGGGCGACAATGGCCACTATGCTGCTTGGGTAGAAGCTGCCATTGCAGGCTATGGTTCCAAGCTGGCCAAAAACCTCAGTTCTCATTTTGATGTAGCAGGCCCTTTGACCGAATCGGTCTTGATGGGCAACCTGGCCATCCGTTCGCACGACATCAAAAAAGCGGGAGGCTTCCCTGGCCGCGGCATCAAACTGTTGTGGGATGGGCCCAACATGAAGATCACCAATTTTGAAGAAGCCAATCAATTTGTGAAGCGAGAATACAGAAGCTTCTAATAAACGAAAGAGCGCCGAACAAGTTCGGCGCTCTTTTTTAGCAGGCAATCGAAAAACAAAAAACAAGCAATAAGAAAAATCTTCTCTAAATATAACGGATTAAAACCCGTAGAACGTGCGTCAGATAGATAATTTTTTCAAGTAAGCCGCATTGGCCTGGGAAGACTCCAAAGGATTGGATCCCGTGAACGCTTCTTGCTCCGAAATAAAGTATTGCAAGCCATTGGCTTTGCCCGTTTTGAGTATTTGGGCAAAATTGATATCCCCCTGGCCCACTTGACAAGATTCAAAGCCCGTGCCATTGGCTTTGCGGTCTTTGATGTGGCAAAGGCGCCAACGGTTGGGGTAGCGTTTGAACCATTCTTCAGGGTTTTCGCGCGCAGCCACTACCCAATAAATGTCCATTTCAAAATCCACCAAGTTGGGATCAGTGCCTTCCATCATCAAGGTCTGGGGTACTTGTCCATCCAAGGTTTTGAAAGAATAGTCGTGGTTGTGGTAGGCAAAGCGAATGCCGTTTTTGCGGGCTATCTCTCCACAAGCATTGAATTCGTCGGTGAATTTTTTGAAGTTGTCGATGGATTTTTGGGGGCCTTTGTAAGCGCAGATCAAATACTTGATGCCAATCTCGGCCGCTTCAGCTGCTTTGCGTTCAAAGTCTTTGGTGTTGTCGCAGTGGCTGGACACAGGGTTCATGCCCAAATCGTTTAAATAGGCTTTGTACTCGGTGTTCTTCATCCCCCAGAATATCCCCTTGGGTCCTTCAAAGCTTTCAATTTGCTTGAAACCGTAGTCCGACAAGCTTTTCAAAGTGGCTTTGGGGTCCTTCATCATGTTTTCTTTGACTGTCCACAACTGGATGCCAACAGCCGGCAGTTTTTTGTAGAA
>RDYY01000414.1 GCA_004293505.1 Sphingobacteriia bacterium
TTGAAGCAAGACCAAGGCCAGCTGAAAGCCTTGGTGGTTTGTCCCACTACCTTAATGTACAACTGGCAAAACGAGATCAAGAAATTTACCCCCTTGCTCACCTATTATATTCACCATGGGGGAACGCGCGTAAAAGAAGGATTGGCCAATCCCAACATAGATGTCATCATCACTACTTATGGAACCTTGCGCAGCGACATCCGCCAATTTGTAGAAGTGAATTTTGATTATGTGATCTTGGACGAAAGCCAGGCCATCAAAAATCCTTCCAGCAAAGTCACCAAAGCGGCTACCCTGTTAAAATCGCGCAGCCGACTTTGCCTCAGTGGTACGCCTTTGCAGAACAATACCTTTGACATTTATGCCCAAATGAATTTCCTGAACCCAGGAATGTTGGGCAGCATGGAATTTTTCAAGCAAGAATTCTCTATTCCCATCGACAAATTTGGCGAGAAGGACCAGAAAGAACATTTGCGCAAACTGCTTTACCCCTTCATTTTGCGCCGCACCAAAGAGCAGGTGGCCAAAGACTTACCCGAGAAACAAGAAATGGTTTTGTTCTGCGAAATGGGCGAGGAGCAACGCAAGATTTACGAAGCCTACCGCAACGATTACCGCGACCGCATCTTGGGCGTGGTAGAAGAGCAGGGCATCCAAAAATCGCAGCTGACCATTTTGCAAGGCTTGATGAAACTGCGCCAGATTTGCGACAGTCCTGCCATTGTAAAAGAAGAAGAGCGCTATCCCAATGTGTCGGTTAAGTTGGAAGAGTTGGGCCGAGAAATCACGGAAAACATCAGCAACCACAAAGCCCTGGTCTTCTCACAATTCTTGGGTATGCTGGCCTTGATCAAACAAAAATTACAAGAGCTGGGCGTAGACTATGAATATTTTGACGGCAGCAGCACAGTGGCCGAACGCGAAAAAGCCATCACACGTTTTCAAAACGACGAAAATTGTCGCGTCTTTTTGATCTCATTAAAAGCAGGTGGGGTGGGCCTTAACCTGACGGCAGCCGACTATGTTTACATTGTTGATCCTTGGTGGAACCCGGCTGTAGAGCAACAAGCCATTGACCGTACCCACCGCATTGGGCAAACCAAAAACATTTTTGCTTACCGCATGATTTGTACCGATACGGTAGAAGACAAGATTTTGAAACTGCAAGAACGCAAACGC
>RDYY01000415.1 GCA_004293505.1 Sphingobacteriia bacterium
GTGGCGCGCCCAGCGCCAGCGCGGGCGCGCCATGTCCACTCAAAAGAAACCCACAACTCTTCCACACCCGGGACCTTTCTTCTTTTGTCATAGCCTTGGTTTGCATTACTTTTGCTGTTGGTCTTTTTTGACCGATCCAACCGCATGGCACTACCCTTTTTGATCAAGCACATATACAACAACGGAACCGAAGAAGTCATTCGCAGGGGCAAAAAAATCCACGCTTTGGGCAATGTGGAATTGCTGGAATACGACGAGCTCATGGGCAATATTGTCTTTCGCGTAAAAGACGATGGCTACGCTACTTTCTACAAGGTTCACATCAACCAATTCAAACAAGCAGACACCCTTACCCTGCGTTGTTCTTGTCCTTATAATTTGTCCGAAGTGTGTCGGCACAAAGCGGGTGCCCTCTTTCACTTACAAGACTTATCGGACCGCAACCAATTGGGTGAGCGTTCAACAGCCTATGACCAAAAGCATACGGTGGTCAAGATCAAACAATTGGAACTCAAAACCTTGCGCATGCTCTCGGCTGCTGCCGTCTTTACTGCTGCAGAAGAATATTTGCGCAGCCAATCGGCCACCATTGTAGAGGCCAAAGAGGAAAGGGTCTTGGCCGATGTTAAAATGCCCGAAGGCCAATACCGTGTGGTCTTGCAAAAAAACGAAGAACGCCATTTTGATACCAGTTGCAATTGCCAAACAGAACAAGAGCATCCACTTTGTTTGCACAAGCAAATAGTTTTCTTACAGCTCTTGCAACGCCACGGGGCCCATTATTTTGACAGCATCCGCAACTGGGACAAAGAAAAAAACAAATTGCTGGCCATTTATGGATACTCTTTGGACGATGACCTAAAAGGAAAATTTGAATTCACTTATACCGATGGCAAACCCTTTTTGCGCGTCTTGGACACCAGCATCAAAAGGGTAACAGTGGCCGCAGCTGCTCGGCCCGAAGTCTTGGTACCAGCCCTGGCTGCCAATGATACCCTTACGGCCGATTTGCCTGCTGCAGCGCAGCCCTCTATCCCCCAACCCAGTGAACAAGAATGGGCCATTGGCACCAAGCTGGGATTGGTTTTAACAGCCGTTACCCAACAGTATCCCTTCTTGGTCATGGAAGCGGTGCAAGGCGAAATGAACGACAGTGGCAGTGGCTATGTGGGCAAGGT
>RDYY01000416.1 GCA_004293505.1 Sphingobacteriia bacterium
GCCCCAACCCCTTTATCGGGAATGATCAAGGCTTGGGCCCCACAACAAACAGCTGTGCGGGCAATGGCCCCAATGTTGCGCACATCGGTCACCCCATCCAACATCACAAACAAGGGGGCTTGTCCAGCCGACACCACGTGATCGATGATGCTTTGCAAGGGCAGGTATTGAACCAAGGCCGCTACAGCAATCACGCCTTGGTGATTGGCCCTGGTCAGTCCATTGAGTTTTTCGGGGGGCACGGCTTGGATGGGAACGCCCGCTTCCTTGGCCAATTGTCGAATGGTTTGCAAGACTTCGCCTGAAGCATTTTTTTGCATCCAAATTTTGTCCAAGGCCCGCCCACTTTGCAGGGCTTCCACCAAGGGTTGTCGGCCAATGACCAAACTACTTTGTTTCAATGCCATGTTGCATCAATTGATTTGTCCTTGCAGGCGCAAAACCTGCATTTTATAAATGGCCGCCACACTCATGGAATCGGTGATCTCTCCTTTTTCTACTGCAGCCAAAGCCTCTTCTAGGGTCATCCATTGCAGCGAAAGGTTTTCGGTTTGCTCCGGCTGGGCCTCGCCCTGTTCCAAATCGGTTGCCAAAAAAACAATCCCTAGTTCGTCACTGACGGAATTGCTCAAATGCAGTTGGAACAGTTCTTGCCACCGGCCCGCTACCAAGCCCGTTTCTTCGGCCAATTCTCTTTGTGCTGCCGTTAAAGGCGATTCTCCCAACGGGCAACCGCCTTCTGGAATTTCCCAGCTGTAGTGGTCCAAAGTAAAACGGTACTGACCCACCAAGGCCAGTTCTTGTTGCTCGGACCAAGCCACAATCCCAACTGCAATGTTTTTAAAATGAACCTTGCCATAAATGCCTTTTCCACCCCCGGGATTGATCACATCAAATTCGGTGACTTGAATCCAAGGGTTTTCGTAAATGGCTTTCTCGCCCAATATGGTCCAATCGTTTTTTGTCACCCGGTAAAGATAAAAAACCCCGACCAGGGTCGGGGCTGTTTGTTTTATTTAATGCCAAAGGCTTTTTTCACCTTGGCAACGTGGTCCAGTTTTTCCCAAGTAAAGAGTTCTACCTTTACTTTCTTCTCCTTCCCATCGGGGGTCTTGAAGGTCTTGGTCACCACTTCGCTCTTGCGGCCCATGTGGCCATAAGCAGCTGTTTCGCTGTAAGCTCAATGAAATAAGGGCGCATGTCAAAAAGGCCTTCTACCAATTTCGCAATCTGGCCATCGGTCAACTTTACTTTGGCGGTGCCATAGGTATTCACGTTGATCGATGTGGGTTGGGCCACGCCAATGGCGTAAGACACTTGCACCAAGATCTCATCGGCCACACCAGCGGCCACCAAGTTCTTGGCAATGTGGCGGGTAGCATAAGC
>RDYY01000417.1 GCA_004293505.1 Sphingobacteriia bacterium
TACTTGGACAAGGAAAAAGGCCAATACCACGTCAAGCGTTTCAAGATTGAAACCTCTACCTTGAAAACCCCCTTTCTCTTCATTCGAGAAGGAGAGGGCAACAGCTTGGAAGCCGTTACCACAGTGGCTGAACCCATTTTGGGTGTACAAACGGGCAAGGGCAGCCAAGTGCGCAAAGCCCGCTTTAAAGTGGCCAAAATGGTAGAAGTCATGGGCTGGAAAGCGGTAGGGGCCAAGTTGACCGATTACAACAAATCCATTCAGATGGAATGGGAGCCAGAACAAAATAGCGAGGCCCCACAACAGGCATTGTTTTAAATTTGCCAGATGGACATTGCAGTAGGCCGATTCAATACATTGCGGGTAGACCGCCGCACCGAGTTTGGTTATTACCTGGACGACGGTGAAAGGGGGATTCTTTTGCCCAAGAAAGTGGCCCCACCCAACTTGAAAAAAGGGGACGAGATCAGTGTCTTTTTGTACCACGATTCCGATGACCGCTTGATTGCCACCACAGAAATACCCAAGGCCCAAGCCGGAGAAACTGCGCTGTTGAAAGTGGTGGGAGTAACCAAGCAAGGTGCTTTTTTGGATTGGGGATTGCTGAAAGATTTGTTTGTTCCCGTGAGCAAGCAAATCAGTGGGATGCGGCTGGGGGGAGAATATTTGGTGCAACTCTACATAGACGAACGCACGGGGCGCATTGCTGCCACCGAAAAGCTGGACGCCTTGCTCAGCAACGATTCCCTGACCGTCAAGGAAATGCAAGCCGTTGACTTGGTGGCCTATCGGCCCTCCGAATTGGGCTGGGTCATGATTGTCAACAACCGACACACGGGCCTGTTGCACGCCAATGAAATTTTTACCACCCTGCAAGTGGGCCAGCAATGTACTGGCTTTGTCAAGCGGGTAAGACCCGATGGGAAACTGGACCTGGTCTTGGGAAAAGCAGGGTTTGAAAAAACCACCAGTGGTGGGGGAGATGCCGAGAAAATTTTGCAGCTCTTGTCCCAAAATGGGGGCTTCTTGCCCTACCACGACAAATCGGATCCCCAAGACATCTATGCTTTTTTTGGCATGAGCAAAAAAGCATTTAAAATGGCCTTGGGCCATTTGTACAAGCAAAAAAAGGTCAGCTTGGCTGAGAACGGCTGTCGGCTTTTAGAAAGCTAATAAT
>RDYY01000164.1 GCA_004293505.1 Sphingobacteriia bacterium
ACGGGCAATAAATTTGAATTCCGTGCCGTGGGTTCTTCGGCCAACTGTGCCAATGCCATGACTGTTTTGAATACCATCATGGCCGACACCTTGAAAGCATTCAAAAAAGAAGTAGACGGTTTGATTGAAAAGGGCGACAAAAAAGAAATCGCCATCATGCACGTGATCCAACAATACATTGTGGCCAGCAAGAAAGTCTTGTTTGAAGGGGATGGCTACAGTGATGAATGGCATGCTGAAGCAGAAAGAAGGGGCTTGCCCAACCTCAAAACCACGCCTGTGGCCTTGGACGCGATGGTGACCGAAAAAGCCAAAAAATTATTTGAAAGCAATGGGGTTTACTCTCATACCGAATTGGAAGCCCGCCATGAAATTGAGCTGGAGAAATACATCAAGAAAGTACAAATTGAAGCACGCATCATGGGCGATTTGGCCATCAACCATATTTTACCCGCTGCCATCAAGTACCAAAATGATTTGTTGACCAATGTCAACGGATTGAAGACAGCTGGCTTGGCCGAAAACACTTATGCCTCTCAATTGGGTCTTTTGAAACAAGTGAGCCAACACATTCAAGTGATCCAAAGCCAAGTACAAGCCATGGTGGAAGCCCGCAAAGTAGCCAACAACATTGCGGACACCCGTGCCAAAGCCATTGCGTATGAAGCTGATGTAAAAGCCAAGTTTTTTGACGAAATCCGCTACCACGTAGACAAATTAGAGCACTTGGTAGACGACGAAATCTGGACCTTGCCCAAGTACCGTGAGCTCTTGTTCCTGCGCTAAGCCGACAGAAACAATCAGTTGACCGATAAAACAAATAGTGGATCCAAAAAATCCACTATTTTGTTTTTCTAAACCTCAAAACCATGAAAAAGATTTTTGGAATGCTGGCCATTCTGGCCGTTTGCAGCTTCAATAGCCTGATGGCCCAGCCTCCCGGTGGCGGTCAAATGGACCCTGCACAAATGCTGGAAATGATGAAACAACGCGTTAAACCAGCCATGATCGAAAAAACCAAATTGACCGATGCCCAAGCCGACAAGGTATTGGAAATCCAACTTTGGTCACAAGGTGAAATGCGGGGCATGCGTGAAATGAGCGAAGACGAAAGGGCTGCCAAGATGAAAACAGTGAACGAAGAAAAAGCCAAAAAAATGAAAGCCATTCCCTTGACCGATGAGCAAATCAAGGCAGTGAATGATTTTTACGAAGAAATGCGCCGCAACCGCGCACCCCGCAACTAATTATTGAATTCAGTACTGTACTTGGAGACATCCCAAGTTTGTATCAGCTGGGTTTTAAATAAAATGGAACCAGTTTATCTCTACAAAATACCTGGTCAAGAAAAAGCCCCACCAAATGGTGGGGCTTTTTCTTGTTGCCGCAAGGACCGGGACTTGGGGTACCCGAAAATTGCGGGCGGTTTATTTCATTTGAAAAGTCTCTAAAAACTTGGTGGTGAAATTGCCTTTGCGAAAATCTTCATTCTGCATCAATTGCAAATGAAAAGGAATGGTGGTTTTAACGCCCTCAATCACGTATTCGCTCAAAGCCCGGTACATGGTATCAATGGCTTCTTCTCTGGTTTGGGCCACCGTAATCAACTTGCCAATCATGGAATCATAATAAGGCGGAATCACATAACCTGCATACACATGGCTGTCTACGCGTACGCCATGTCCACCAGGGGTGAACAAGGTGGTGATTTTACCAGGTGAGGGCCTGAAATCATTGTAAGGATCTTCTGCATTGATGCGGCACTCAATGGCGTGTAACTGGGGTTCGTAGTTTTTACCGGAGATTTTTTCTCCCATGGCAATTTTGATCTGTTCTTTGATCAAATCATAACTGACCACTTCTTCGGTTACACAATGCTCTACTTGGATGCGGGTATTCATCTCCATGAAGTAGAAATTCCGGTGTTTGTCTACCAAGAATTCTATGGTCCCCACACTTTCGTAGTTGATGGCAGACGCTGCTTTGATGGCGGCTTCCCCCATGCGGTGACGCAGTTCGGGTGTCATGAAAGGAGAGGGAGATTCTTCTACCAGTTTTTGGTGGCGGCGTTGAATGGAACAATCCCTTTCACTCAAGTGACAAACATTGCCATATTGGTCTCCTGCAATTTGGATTTCAATGTGACGGGGCTCTTCTACAAATTTCTCCATGTAGATGCCATCGTTTTTAAAAGAAGCAGCGGCTTCTTGCTTGGCCGTGGAATACGCTTTTTCCATTTCGGACTCGTTCCACACCACGCGCATTCCCTTGCCCCCCCCACCAGCTGTGGCTTTGAGGATGACAGGATAACCTACTTCTACCGCCAAGGTCTTGGCTTCTTCCAAGCTGGCCAAAAGTCCTTCCCCACCGGGTACCACGGGCACGCCCGCTTTGATCATGGTTTCTTTGGCCGTGATCTTGTCCCCCATTTTTTGGATCATTTCTGGGGTAGGCCCAATGAATTTGATGCCATGATCGGCACAGATTTGGGAGAACTTGGCATTTTCAGCCAAAAACCCATAACCAGGGTGAATGGCATCTGCATTGGTGATTTCTGCAGCAGCCATGATGTGGGGTATATTCAAATAGGAATCGCTGCTCTGGGGCTTTCCAATGCAAACGGCTTCATCAGCAAATTTTACATGGAGGCTGTCGCGATCGGCAGTTGAATAAACAGCCACCGTCTTGATGCCCATTTCACGACAAGTCCGGATCACCCGCAGGGCAATCTCGCCTCGGTTGGCAATGAGAATTTTATTGAACATGGAATAAAATTGGGGTGAAGAAATTAGGCAGGGTCCACCAAGAACAAGGGCTGGTCGTACTCTACAGGAGAAGCATCTTCTACCAGAACTTTAACAATGGTGCCTTTTACCTCACTTTCAATTTCATTGAAGAGTTTCATGGCTTCAATGATGCACAACACTTTACCGGGTGCAATCTCAGCGCCCACATCGGCCAACAAGGGTTTATCGGGGGCAGCCCGACGGTAGAAAGTGCCAATCATGGGGCTTTTTACTGTGATCAACTTATCGTTAGTGGGTGCTGCAACAGGGGCTGCAGGTGCAGGCGCGGCAGCTGGTGCAGCAGCAACTTGAGCAGGTGCTGCTGTGTACACTTGGTGAACGGGCGCCGCTGGGGCAACAGTTACCGTAGCTTCTTCTTTTTGTTTGATGGTGACCTTACCGTCTTTGTCCTCGATACTGATCTCGCCAATGTTGCTTTTGTTGATGATTTTGATCAGCTCGTGAATTTGCTTTAAGTCCATATGGGGCAATTTTTGGGGTAAAACCACTCGATTTTGGTCAAATGGAAGGGCAAAATAGCCTTTTTTTGGTTAAAACGGGGAAAAATGAAAAAACCCGGACCAGCCGGGTTTTGACCTAAAAATAGGGTCATTATTCTTTTACGCGTTCTACATAGTCACCTGATTTGGTGTTGACACGGATTTTCTCTCCCTGTTCAACAAACAAGGGAACCATGACAGTAGCACCTGTTTCAATGGTAGCGGCTTTCAAAGCGCGGGTAGCCGTATCGCCCCGCAAGCCAGGTTCGCAATACGTTACTTCTACCACAATTTTTTCGGGCAATTCAGCTCCAATGGGTTGGTCTGTTTCGGTATTGATGAAAACAAAAACTTCGGATCCATCCATCAAGAACTGGGGTGCATCAATCATTTCTTCTCCCAAAGCAATTTGCTCAAAGGTTTCATTGTTCATGAGGTTGTACCCACTCTCGTCTTTGTACAAAAATTGAAAGGCCTTCTTTTCTACGCGAACGGGATAAACGGTTTCGCCTGAGTTCCAGGTTTTCTCGATCGAGCGTTTGTTGTCAACGCCTTTGAGCTTGGCCCAAACCTTGGCGGCTGCACGGGCTGTTTTGTTCTCTCCAAATTCCACAACGGAATAAAGGCTTCCGTCGAGTTTGAGGATCATTCCCCGGCTGATATCTGATGTAGTTGCCATAATATTTAATTTGGATGTTTGAATCCGCGGCAAAAGTAGTCATTTGACCGAAAAAAAGAAAATGATGCCCATGAGGGGCTTATTTTTGCGCCCCATGCGATATAACTGCTTTTGGTTGCTGGCTTTTTTCCTCTTGCCCCATTGGCTTTTTGCCCAAGAAACACATGACTTGATGCACACCATTGCCATGAAAAGGGCCGTGGGCCCCATCAAAATAGACGGTATCCTGAACGAGACCGCTTGGACCAACCAAAATGGCATGGGCCAATTTCACCAGCAGTTTCCTTATGACACTTCTTTGGCCAAGATGCAAACCCGGGTCAAGGTGGCTTTTGACGAAAATTTTTTTTACGTGGGGGCCGTTTGCCAACAACCCAAGAAATACGTGGTCCAAAGCCTGCGGCGGGATTACCCCAATGGCACTTCTGATATTTTCTTCATGTCCATTGACCCTTTTGGCGACAAATTGAATGGGTTTTATTTTGCCGTTAACCCCTATGGTGCCCAAAAAGAAGGTTTGATTTTCAATGGGGACGAATTGAGTGTGGACTGGGACAACAAATGGTATTGTGCCACCCAACAAAGCGACTCTGCTTATACAGTTGAGATCGCTATCCCTTTCAAGACCTTGCGGTACAAAGCGGGTCAAATATTTTGGAACGTGAATTTTGCCCGCAACAATTTGCTCTTGAA
>RDYY01000418.1 GCA_004293505.1 Sphingobacteriia bacterium
ATCCTTTCCATCAAATGCCAAATAGGTAAAATGTGTAATACAGTCACCCGTATTCAAATAGCGGCAGCCCGGTACCACTTCCAAATCAAGGGGCAGGTGACGATGACCAAAAACAAAAAAATCAACGGGTGTTTTTTGTTGCTGCTCCCGGGCAAAAACCAAGAGCCACTCATTGTCTTCTCCTTTGAACACTTCTTCCGCTCCCCCCGTTTTTTCTCGGCTTTTGCGGCTGAAATAATTGGCCAATCCAATGCCCCAGTCGGGGTGCAACCAACCAAAAAGCCAATGACAAAAAGGATTGCGAAATACTTTCTTGAGCATCTTATAGCCTTGGTCCCCTGGGCCCAATCCATCACCATGGCCCATGAAAATTCTCTTTCCATTCCATTCCAATAACTGGGGATCGTGGTAAACGGGAATGTCCAACTCTTGCTGAAAATAATCCTTCATCCACATGTCGTGGTTGCCTGAAAAAACATACACCGGAATACCTGCATCCCGCAACGCTGCCAATTTTCCCAAGAGGCGAATGTATCCCTTGGGCACTACTTGTTTGTATTCAAACCAAAAATCAAACAAGTCGCCAATGATGTAAACAGCAGCTGCCGTTGGCTGAATGGAAGTTAAAAATTCTACGATGCGGTTCTCTCGCAAGCGACTGGCCGCCATGTTGGGCGCACCCAAATGAAAATCAGATAGACAGTATATTTTCTTGTTCTCTTCCCAATGCATATCAAGAAGCTAAGGATTGTAAAAATGCCAAGACGTCTCCGCTGGGAATGGGAACCGCTCCTTCCATGGGCCCGTTGTACCAATACACCCAAGCCGTGTAAGTTTGGTTGTTCCACAACACAGGTGTTTGGGATTTGGTGTACAAAGGTNTTTCGCCTTCTTCGGCCTCAATTCCTTCGTAATCGTCCAACTGGGCCATGGCCCATTCTTGCTCATCAGGGTGTTGGATCACATAAAGTTCTCCCAACAAAGCAGGACCATTTAGAAGGGGTTGTGCAACAGGAATTTTGTCCAAGGCATAAAGTCCCGCCGGCGTGGTGGCCAATCCCATCAAGGAAAAATATTTTTTGATGTAATCATAAGCCGGGTGCAGAAACCCGCTTCGCAAGCTCCCATACACAAACAAATAAGGGCAATTTTTATCCATGGTGTGCATTGATCAGTTGTCTAAGAAAAAACAAAATACTTCTTTTGGACCATGTACACCGACTACCAAGGTTTTTTCAATGTCCGCTGTGCGGCTGGGTCCTGTGGCCAAGCTGATGAGGGAGGGCAAATGGTCGGTGTATTTTTCGCGCAACAAGAGCAGGGCTTCGTCCATGTCATGCACCAATTGCCCAGCATGGGCAAAGCAAATGTGCACAGGTGCATAAACAGAGCCCAACCTGCCAGAAGGGTCGGCACTGCTCAAGAAAAAACTTCCCGTGCGGGCCACCAAATATTCACAAGCCGTGATGGCCACATCACAATGGGACAAGTCATCCGTATAATCAAGCGAAAGGTTTTGTTTTGCCAGCTCTTGGCGAATGACCCTATCGGGGCAATATAGTTTTTGCCATCCGCGGGTGGCCAACAAACCGTTCAATTGTTTTGCCCGGTCTGCCACCGAAGCACAGTAGGTAAACCTGCCTTGCAGGGAAGAAAATTTTTCGGCAAAGACCACTGATAAGTCATTGGCAGCTGCTGGATACAATTGTTCCGGTGCAGTGACAGAAAAGGGAACAGGCACTTTTTGCTGAAGTGCCTGTTTTATTTTTTGTAAAATATTTGTTCTGGAAGCGCTCATGGTTATGCTCCTTGTTGGTCTGGGTCCTTTTCGCCTGTTGCTTTCGGCGCAACAGGTTCACCGGGAACTGATTCATTTTCTGCCGCAGCAGCAACCTGTTCCGTTGGGGTGGGAGGGGCCTGGATGGGATCATTGGATGCGGTTGGTTGGGCTGCCGCTTCTGCTTCAATTTCCAACAGCTTTTTCTCCTCAAAAGGTCTTTTGCCAATCAACTCTTCTACATCGGATTTGTGCAAGACTTCTTTGAACAA
>RDYY01000165.1 GCA_004293505.1 Sphingobacteriia bacterium
TTCTTGGCTTTTTCACCCAACAAATTGGGGATGGTAATGCGCAAAAACGCAGGCCCACCATGGGTTTGGATCAGGCCGATGCCCCGCAAGCGGTTCGCTTTTTTTTCTTCGCTGTCGGCATAAGCCGTAGAATGCAACAAGCCAAAACCGTTCAAGGTTTGGGGGTGGTCTTTGGCAAATGCCAAAGCCGTATAGCCCCCCATGCTGTGCCCCAACAAGCAAATTTTTGACCAGCCCCTTGCTTGTACCAATGCCCAGAGATAATCAGCCATGTCTTGGATGGAAAAATCTTCATCGGCTTTTTCCTCGGCCCACTGGGCTTTTCCTGTGCCCGGCAAATGGGGCAGGACAACGGTATGGTCTTGCGCCAGGGCAGGCACCAACAAGTCAAAAACACTGCGGTCTTCGCCAAAGCCATGCAGTAACACCACAACAGGACCTTGGCCAAATTCAACAACATCAAATACTGGCATGGTCAGCGAATTTTGTTTGCGCGATGACGCCAACTGGCAAACAACACCGTGGCCAATCCCAAACTGGCGCAAAAGGCATAGAGCAGGTCACCATTGCGGGCGTAAAAACTGCGGCTTGTCATTTGGGTGGGCACGTTAAATGTTAAAGTGCCAGCTTGGTCCCAGCCCAAGGTCTTTACCAAATTGCCTTGGGGGTCAATGATGGCCGAGATGCCGGTATTGGCCGATCGCACTACCCATAGTTCCTGTTCAATGGCGCGCAACCTGGCATAAGCCAAGTGTTGGCGGTGTCCCGGGGTATTGCCCCACCAACCATCGTTGGTGATGATGGCCAAGAGGTTGGCATTTTGTTTGGCATATTCGCCCACATAAGCCCCATAAATGCTTTCATAACAAATGATGGGAGCTGCTGCATAAGGGTTAGAAGCATCGCGGAATACTTGTGCACTGTCGTTGCGACCATAGCCACCCGTGCTGCCCCCAAATTGTTCAAAGACTGGAGAGAGCCAACGCAAAAATGAAGGCAGGGATTCTACGCCAGGCACCAATTTGGATTTGTTGTAAAACTGTAATGGTTGGCCCCCACCTGCCCAAAGGGCTGCGTTGTACACATCGTAGTATTGGCCATTGTCCAAGCGTCGGGCCGTGGGACTTTCGGTTGTGGGGCCATGGTTTTTAAAACTTTCTACGCCCGACAACAAGCGCAATTGCGGGTGTTGGGCCAAGAATTGAAACAGTTTTTGGTAATAGGGATTTTGGGGGATACGGTCCTGCCACTCGGCCACACTCATGGCCGTTTCTGGCCAAATCACCAAACGGGTTTGGCTGTCGATGGCTGATTGGGTCAGGGCCAATAGATGCTCCAATTGTTGGTCGGCTTGCGCCAATTCAAATTTTTGGTAAGGATCAATATTGGGTTGTACCACCACTACATTGGGTGGGTTGGTGGCACTTGTGCCCTGGGCGAGTGAAGCTGTTTTGCGCTGGTCTGATCCTTGTTCTGTTGGTTGGTCAACCGCGGTGTTGTGGTATAAAAAATGACTGGCTCCCCAGAGCACCAGGGGCAGGGCCAAACTTGCCAAGGACCAGCTCATTTTTTGTTGGCGGGGCAAGCTGTTGTTTCCCCAAGCTTTCAGCGCTTGGTAGACCAAACCATTTTGCAACAGGATCCACAAAGATCCACCGGCTACGCCAGTGATGTTGTACCAACGCACCCATTGGGGATGGTTGGCAAAAGCATTGCCCAGGGTTAACCAAGGCCATGAAATTTCCCAATTCAAGTGCAGCCATTCAAAACCCATCCACAAAAAAACAAAACCCCAAAAATGCAGGGCGGCAGGCGTTCTTTTGACCAACCAGGCCCTCCCCACCCAAGGCAAGAGCATCAATAAGCTATTGGCCAAGATGGCGGCCACAGCGCCTACGGCAGTAGAATGCCACATCCACCAAGTGGTGCCCACATTCCACACCAAGAGGGCCAAGAACAAAGAAAAATATTTTACCCTTGGGCCAAAGCCTTGGTCCACCAACCAAAACAAGGGAACAAAAGCCAAGCCCACCAAAGGGGTAAAGCCATCGGCCGGCCAAGCGAACACCAAGAGGAGTCCGGCCAAGAGACCAGCCAACAAAGCTTTGAAGGCGAGGGTGGCAGCAGGTTGGTGTGGCGCTTGCATGTTTTAGTGCCGGCTGTAATTGGGCGCTTCTTTGGTGATCACAATGTCGTGGGCATGGCTTTCTTTCATGCCTGCATTGGTGATTTTCACAAATGTGGCCGATTGCAAAGCTTTGATGTCTTTGGCCCCGCAATAGCCCATGCCAGAACGCAAACCACCTACATATTGGTAAACGATTTCGCTCAATGAACCTTTGTATGCAACCCGACCTTCAATGCCTTCGGGCACATATTTTTTGACATCGGCTTCCACGTCTTGAAAATACCGGTCACCACTGCCTTGGCTCATGGCACCTAAGCTGCCCATGCCCCTGTATTCTTTGAATTTGCGGCCTTCATAAATGATGGTCTCACCAGGGCTTTCTTCTACGCCGGCAAATACAGAACCCATCATGACGGCATTGGCCCCAGCCGCCAATGCTTTTACCATGTCGCCTGTGTAGCGAATGCCCCCATCGGCAATCACTGGTATGCCCGTGCCTTTTAAAGCAGCAGCCGCTTCCATGATGGCCGTTAGTTGGGGAACCCCAGCGCCTGCCACAATGCGCGTGGTACAAATAGAACCCGGACCAATGCCCACTTTTACGCAATCTGCGCCCGCAGCTGCCAAGGCCTTGGCCCCAGCCCCCGTGCCCACATTGCCGGCAATGATGGGGAGGTTTTTGAAATTTTTTCGCAGGGCTTTCAAGGCTTCAATGACACCCTTGCTGTGGCCGTGTGCGCTGTCCAAAGAAACAGCATCCACCCCTACTTGTTGCAAAGCCGCAGCACGGTCCAAGAGGTCTTGGGTAATGCCCAAAGCGGCACCCACCAACAATCGGCCATGGCCGTCTTTGACAGCACTGGGAAAATTGCGCAATTGTAAAATGTCGCGGTAAGTAATCAAGCCAATCAATTTGCCTTGTCTGTTGACAACGGGTAGTTTTTCAATTTTGTATTGGCGCAATATTTTTTCGGCTTTTTTCAAGTCCGTGCCCTCGGGTGCGGTGATGAGGTTTTCCTTGGTCATCACTTCGCGGATCTTGCGGGTTTTATCGGTTTCAAAACGCAGGTCGCGGTTGGTGAGGATGCCAGCCAATTTGCCGGCATTGTCTACAATGGGAATCCCACCAATGCGGTTCTCGCGCATCAGGCGCAAAGCATCCCCAATGGTGGCATCTACTTTTAACGTAATGGGGTCAATGATCATGCCGCTCTCGCTTCTTTTGACCTTGCGCACTTGCTCGGCTTGTTTGTCGATCGACATGTTCTTGTGCAAAATGCCCAGTCCTCCTTCGCGGGCCAAGGCAATGGCCAAGCTGGCTTCTGTTACCGTGTCCATGGCGGCAGAGAGCAAGGGAATGTGGAGGACGATGTTTTTGGTGAGGTGGACGCTGGTGTTCACTTCCCGGGGCAGCACTTCGCTGTAAGCGGGCATGAGCAAGACGTCGTCAAAGGTGAGGCCTTCGCCAAAGAGGCGATCGGCATGGTGAGGGTTACGCTTTGTTGCCATAGGCAAAGATAGGTTTTGCGCTTGCTCCCCGCCAAAATTATTTGGTTAACTTTGTGTTTCATGTCTGCCCCTGCAAAGCCTGCTGTCATCCTGCAGCAAGATTCACCTTATTTTACTTTTCAGTTTTTCTTGCTCTGCTTGAGCAATTTTTTGTTTGCCACCAGTTTCAACATGATGATCCCCGAACTGCCGGCCTACCTAACCCAATTGGGTGGTGCCCAGTACAAGGGTCTTATCATTGCGCTTTTTACTTTGATGGCGGGATTGTCCAGGCCCTTCAGTGGCAAGTTAACCGATACCATTGGCCGCGTTCCCGTGATGGTCTTTGGTTCTTTGGTGTGTGTGGTGTGCAGTTTGCTCTATCCTTGGTTGGCCACGGTGGGCGGATTTTTGTTCTTGCGTTTTTTGCATGGGTTTTCTACCGGCTTCAAACCCACGGCCACAGCGGCTTATGGGGCAGACGTGGTGCACCCTGCTCGCAGGGGAGAAGCATTGGGTGCTTTGTCAATTGGTTATACCTTGGGCTCTTCTGCTGGCCCCATGTTGGGCAGTTGGTTGGTCATGGCCCAGGGCTTTAATGCCATGTTTTATGTGTCGGCAGGTTTTGCTTTGGGATCGGTCTTGATCTTGTACAATGTGAAAGAAACCTTGACCCCAACAGAACCATTCCGCTGGTCTTTGTTGCGCATCAAATCATCTGAGATTTTTGATGCCACTGCTTTGCGTCCCGCTTTGATCACACTGTTGTTTTGTATTTCCATTGGAACGGTCCTGACCATTGCCCCGGATTTCAGTGAACACTTGGGCCTGCGCAACAAGGGCATATTTTTTGCTTTTTTTACCCTCTCTTCATTGGTCATTCGTTTTGCTTGGCCCAAGGTTTCGGACCGCCATGGTAGAAGACCCGTGCTCTTGGTGTCGGGCATTGTTTTGGCTTTGTCAATGGGGGGCATGGCCTGGGCCAGTACCCGCTTGGACCGTGGACCTTTGTGCACCCGAAAACAGGGGCAAGGCCATCGCGTCCATGTACATAGCTTTGGAAGTGGGCATAGGGTCAGGTGCGCTCTTGTCTTCCTGGATTTATGGCAACCAAGCCAGTGGGTTTGCACCCGCTTTTTTGTTTGCTGGTTTGGCCTCCGCAGCAGGTGTATTTCTTTTGTTTCGCTGGCGAAAATGATTCAAGCTTGTTGCAGGGCATACCATTGTCCCGGCATGGCCTGTAAACATCCCATCAATTCTAATTCCAACAAAGCACCCGCCAATTGTGCATGCGTGAGTTGACTTTGGTGCAAGAGTTGGTCAATGTGCATTTTTTCGTTTTGCAAAAGGGTGAGATAAATTTTATCGGCCAATGCACTGCGCCCACCTGTTTCCATTTCTGCCCCACTGAACAAGGTTCCGTTTGTAGTGGCGCCACTGTTCCAACCCAATTCAGTCATCAGCCATTCTGGGCTGGTATACAATTGGGCGCGGTTAATTTGAATGAGGTCATTGGTGCCCTTGCTTTTGCTGTCATAGACCCTTCCTGGCAAGGCATAGACCGAATGTCCATAACCAAATGCATCGTTGGCCGTGATCATGCTGCCGCCTTCTGTATCGCTTTCTATGACCACTGTAACGGGAGACATGCCCGCTACAATGCGGTTGCGGCGGGGAAAGCTAAAGGCCCCCATTTTATTAAAGCTGTGGTTCTCGGTCCACAAAGCTCCTTGTTGCATGATCTGAATGGCCAGGGGGCGGTGGACAGTGGGATAGATTTTTTCCAAGCCATGGGCCAAGACAGCAATGGTATCCAGCCCCGCCTCCAAAGCAGCTTGGTGGGCTATTTGGTCAATGCCCGTGGCCAATCCACTGACCACCACTGCGTTTTTGGGCAAAGCAGCCACCAATTTTTCGGTCTCTCTTTTTCCGTAATGGCTGTTGTTGCGCGTGCCCACAATGCTGATGAAGCGCGCGTCGGGTGAGATTTTTTTTCCCCGGTAATACAAAAGGGTGGGCGGATCGGAACAATGGCTCAAACAAGTGGGATAGTCTGGTTGACCCCAAAACATCGTATTGATTTGATGGCCTTTCATCCAAGCTAATTCTGATGCTGCTTGGGCTTGGTATTGCCCGCGTTGTTGCCAAGCTGCTTCCGCTTTTGGATTGTAACCCTTTACTTGAAGTCGCTCGGAGGGGCTGGAATGCCACAAGGCTTCTAAGCTGCCAAATGCCACCAACAGATCACGGCGCAGGGCAGGGCCGATGCCCACCGTTAAACCAAACATGATTTGCATCAAGGCTTTTTCCACGGGCCCAAATTAATGGACAGATGGCGGCGGAAGCTGAGCGGAAATACGCAGGGGTACTGCGGAAACAACCATTTTTTATTTGGACAACTGTGGCCCTATTGTTGCACAATGGTCAAAGTGGTACGCCGGTTGCGCGCCCTTCCCAGATCGGATTTGTTGTCGGCGATGGGCTCACTATCGCCCTTGCCCACGGCATCCAATCGGTTGGCAGCAATGCCATTTTGTACCAAGTATTGCACAATGGCATTGGCCCTGTTCTCGGATAATTTTTTGTTGTCTTCGGGCTTGCCAACATTGTCGGTATGACCCGTGATGCGCACGCGCAAGCTGGGATTTTCTTTCAGGGTTTGCACCAAGGGATTCAATTCAATGGCTGCCGTTGCGGGCAATTCAAATTGGTTGTTTTGGAATTCAATGTTGTTGAAACGCATGCTGACATTCAGTTCCAGGGGTTGAAGGGCAATGTCTTTTTGGTAGACGGAGTCGGCTTGTTTTTGTTTGAACAAAAAAGGTGACTGGTAGGCCAAATAACCTTTGCGTTGTACGGAAAGGGTAAAATCATTTCCCGTGGGCAAAGTGATAAAATACATCCCCGTTTCGTCGGTTTGTACCCGCATCAAGGTTTTTGCATTTTGGTTGTTGATCAATTCAACCAAAGAGGGCAAGGCCTTACCCGTTTTGGCGTCCACCACTTTTCCTTTGAGGAAAAAAGTTAAGCTGGGCCGCAGGTCGCTGCGCAACGTGAAGCGATAGAGATCCAATTCGCCTCGGGTATCGCTGCGGTCACTGGCATAATAAGCGGTTTTGCCATCGGCCGAAACGGCCATGCTGCCTTCGTTTTCGATGGTGTTGATGGGATAGCCCAGGTTTTCTGGAGTCGACCATTTACCCCCTGCTTCTCGGCGCATCACAAACAAATCTGAGCCACCATAGCCGGGCAGACCATCAGAAGTAAAATACAAGGTTTGGTTGTCAGCATGTAAAAAGGGCGCCAATTCATCTCCTACTGTATTTACTTTGGACCCCATGTTTTCTGCCGGTGTCCAACGCCCGTTGGGCAACCGAAAACTGACGTACAAATCTTTTCCGCCAAAACCGCCGGGTCGGTTGCTGCTGAAATACAATTCGTTTTTATCGGGACTGAGGGCAGGCGAACTCTCCCAAAATTCGGTGTTGATGTTGGTGCCCATGTTCAAAGGTTCACTCCATCCTTGGGGGGTATAAAAAGATTGGTAGAGGTCAAAATGGCCATTGGCAAATCGGCCCGCAAACAACATCCATTCTCCATCTTGGGAAACCGTGAGGGCCCCTTTGCGCGGTTCTTCGTTGATCTCTCCGGGGATGGCCGACCAGGCCCCGAAAGCCTTGCCCCGCAAGGGCGATTCAAAAAAATCTTCTCGGCCATCGCGGCTGCGCCGGGTAAAGACCAAAAAGGAATCGGTGACCGTTACCGAAGGATAGTATTCTGCCATGGGGGTATTGACACTGTCACCCAAGTTCTCGGGTAAAAACACAAAGCCACTGTCTTTGGACAGTTGGGCTTGGGCCAAGGCAAAGCGATAACATTTTTGGCGATAGAGCGCGCTTTTTCGGCTTCTTTCGGTGAGTTGGGGTTTGGCCAAAAATTGTTCAACTGCAGCCAATGCTGCAGCAAATTGTCCATCCCCAGCCAGGTTGATGGAATAGGGCAGCAAATAGGGCGAAAAATAAGCCGTGTCTTTGGCACGGGCCCTTTCATACCACTGGATAGAACGCGTGTATTGTTTTAATTCTCCAAAAACCCCACCCAAGGACAAATAAGCATCCACGTGGTTGGTATCGGCCTTCACTGATTCCAAGAGTTGGGCCACCCCCAATTTGTAATCCCCATTTTTCAATTGGTCGATGCCCCTTTCATAAGCTTCCAATGATTTGGGTTTGACTTTTTCTGGTTGATAAGTTTGGGCCAAACCTTGCTGGCTCAGCAGGACACCAAACAGGACCAAGACAAAAAACGGCAAAGGGCGCATGGGTTAATTTGGTGAAAATTAAGGCAGTCCAGTGGAAAAGAAAACACAAAATCCCGGTCACTTTCGCCACCGGGATTTTTAAAACCTTTTAGGAACCATTAGGCCTGGTAAAATGGCCAGGCTGGATAAACACTTATCTATTCAAAGTTCTTGCTGCCATTGGATTGGTAAGCATAGCGGAAAGTGTAATAGCGTTGCTCACTCAATTTGATGGCATCGGTTGCACTGACCGGAGGTGTTACCCCACCCCGGTAATAATTCAAGATTTCCAATTTGGCAAATTTGCC
>RDYY01000166.1 GCA_004293505.1 Sphingobacteriia bacterium
TAAAGGGAATAACAGGTCACCAAGAGGTCTCCCAAATAAACAGATGCCGCATAATTGGGGTTTTCGGGTGCGTTTTTATCGACAATGCCCGACTGCCGGCGCAAAAACCCACTCATTTCGTTGGCGCAACCTGCAATGTAAACACTCAAAAAATTGTCTCCATATTCCAAACCATGGGCAATGCCCGCGCCCAGCGCATAAATGTTTTTCATGACCGCCGCATACTGTACCCCTACTACATCATGGTTGACCATGGTATTGATGTATTCGGTCTGGAAATGGTCGGCTATTTTTTGGGTGGTTTCTTTGTCTTGTCCAGAAAAAGTAAGGTAGGACAGTTTTTCAGAAGCCACTTCTTCGGCGTGACAAGGGCCCAAAACCGTGAAATAATCGCTGGTGGGAAAAGCCAAGTGCTCGGCCAACCATTCGTGCAACAATTGATTGGAACGAAACAAAATCCCTTTGACCGCCGAAACAATTTTTTTGCCGCGCCAGGCTTCTGGGGCTAAGCTGAACAAGGTTTCTTCTACATAGGCCGAAGGCACGGCCACCACCAAGACATCAGACGCAGCCACCACAGCAGCCAAGTTATCGCTGATGTGCAGTTGGTTGGTATTGAAATAAGCACTGCTGAGGTAGTGGGGATTGTGCCGCCTTTTTTGAAAATACTGGATGCTTTCGGCATTGCGAATCCACCAATGGATGGTATTGCCGTGATCGGTCAGGATCTTGGCCAAAGCCGTGGCCCAACTGCCGCTTCCGATGATTCCAAACTTCATATCCAAGTTTTATCCCGACAAACATAAGCAAAAGAAAGTCCACCGCCGGAAACCGGGGTGGACTTAGAAAATGGGGGATGTGGTTTAGTCTTTTTTCTTCTCGTCAAAGATTTTGTCCTTGTCCACTACTTTGACCAATTGGCCATCTTTCAACATCTTGCTCACGGTTGAATATGGCCCTACCACAATCTCGTCTCCTTCTTTCAGGCCTGCCAAGATTTCAATGTAGTTGAGGTCTTGGATATCGGTGCGCACTTTTACTTTTTTCACCTTGCTGTCCTTGCCCAAAACAAATACCACTTCTTCCAAAGCGTCTTTGTCTTTTACTTCTTCTCCCCCGCCACTGTTGTTGCCTTCACCTTCTTTTTTCTCTTTGCCTGCTCCAGCTTTGGCGTCTTCTTTGTCACGGGTGGTCACTGCATTCAAGGGAATGGCCACCACGTTCACGTGGCTTTTGGTTTGAATGTCGGCGCTGGCCGTCATACCGGGTCGGAAAGGAAAAGATTTGCCTTTTACCACCAAGTCTTGGTAAGAAGAAGCCAAGAGGCGAATGTGTACTTTGTAATTGGTGACTTCCGCACTGCTGGATACGCTGCTGACCGCACTTCCGCCCGTGTTGGGGTTGGCAATTTTGTACACCAGTCCTTTGAATTTGCGGTTGGTATAAGCATCTACTTCTACCAAGGCCGTATCGCCCAATTTTACTTTGGGGATATCGTTTTCCCCTACGTCTACCCGCACTTCAATGCTGCGCATGTCGGCCACCCGCATCATTTCTGTACCCACGTTAAAACTGTTACCGGCTACCCGCTCTCCTTTTTTGATGGCCATCAAAGAAATGATGCCATCCATGGGAGAAGTGATCACCGTACGGCCAATGTCTTTGTTGGCCCGGTTCAATTGGGCTTGTACACTGGCTACACCAGCTTGGGCACTGCGGATGCTTTGTTGGGCAGCCGTATAATTGGCTTTGGCCGCTTTGTACGCTTGTTCAGACTGCTCATATTCCAAGCGGCTGATGACTTTTTCGTCAAAGAGTTTTTTCTGGCGGTTGTACTGGGCTTCGGTTTGGTCCAGGGTGGCTTTGAGTGCCCCCATTTGTTCCCGGGTATTTTGCACCTGGGCTTCTTGTTGGTTAACACCAGCAGCCACCTGGTCGCGCTGGGAATTCAAGATATCGGCATAAATGCGGGCCAATACTTGTCCTTTGCGAACGCTGTCGCCTTCGGCTACATTCAAGTCTACAATTTCACCGCTGACGTCAGGTGAAATTTTTACTTCTATCTCGGGATAAACTTTTCCGCTGGCATTCACTGTTTCGGTGATGGTCTTGCGGGCAACTTTTTCAGTAGACACTTTGGTGCCTTCTTCTTTACCGATGATTCCGGCTTTTTTCAATCCAATCAATGTGCCGGCAATAACGACCAGGGCGACAATGATCCATATCCATTTTTTGCTCATATGCTGTAGTTTAACGGCAGGGCCGGTTTAAAGTTGAATGCCTTGTCCTTTGTAAAATTCCAAGAGTTTGATGCGGAAAATATAATCGAATTGGTTGTTGAGCCGGTCCAATTTGGCCCGGTTCAAGTTGTTTTGGTTGGTGATCAAATCCAAGGTATTGGCCACCCCTGCTTCAAATCTTTTGCGGGTGAAGTCATAGGCTTTTTGAGAAGCTTCTACACTTTTGTTGCTGGCATTGTAGCGCAACATGGCTGCCTGCGCATTGTTGTGGGCTGTGTAAATATTTTGCTGCAAAGTGAGGTCCACTTGTTGCTTGTTGATCTTGGCGTTTTCCAAATTCAGTTTGGAACGCTCCATGCCCAATCGGGCAGAACCATTGTTGAAAATGGGCACGGTCATGGCAATGCCTACGTTTTGGCGAAAGTTTTGGTCCAATTGGGGACCCCAACCCTTCCACATGTTGAAGAAATTTCTTCGGTTGGTCTCAAACTGCACATTGGGTTGAAACACGGGATAATTGACGCTGTTGATGGGAACAAAACCGCCTGTTGGTCTTTGGCCCACAACGGTGGCACCCACAATTTCTTGGTTGGAATTGGCAAAGTTGGTTCCCAATCCCCCAAAAGCACTGAAAGAAGGATAGTAGGCCGATTTGGCGCGCTTGACCGAAGCGGCAGCAGACTCAATGCGCAATTGGTTGACTTTTTGTGCGGGCTGGTTGTTCAATGCCAATTGGTACAGGGCTGCAGGTTCCAAGTCACCCAAGGGCGCCAAAGGAATTTTGTCAACGGCAGGAATCACCACTTGAAAAGGAGCTGCCATGTCTAAATTGATGGCCGCTTTCAATTGAATAACGGCTTGGGTAAAACTGGCTTGGGCCGACACCAAGCTGGTGGTGTCCCGGGCCAATTGGGCTTCCAGTTCCGCTGCGTTTAGTTCGGGCAAAGCCCCTGCATCTACCCGCTTGCGGATGAAATCCAACTGGGTGCGGCTTTGCGACAATTGAATTTTGGCAATGTCAATTTGCTGTTGGGCCGCTACAATTTGCAAGTAAAAAGTAGCAATGGTGATGTTGATGTCGTTGGTGATGCGCTCCACTTCGGCTTGGGCAGCCAAAGCATTGAAACCCGCTACTTTGCGGTCGGCTTGCAAAGCACCAAAATTAAATACCGGTACACTCACGTTCAGGTTCAGCCCTTGGAACAACAATTGGCTGGTAGTGAACTGGTTGGTAGTGGGGTCAATGGACCGTCCCCATTGGGTACCCACGTTGGTGTTGAAACCCACATTGGGGTATTGGGCCAGTTTGGTTCTTTCTGTCTCGATCTTGGACAAACGGGCCTGGACATCGGCCTGGCGCACCGAGATATTGTTCTGGGTGGCGTATTCAATGCAACGGCGGAGGTCCCATTGGTCGGAAACCGGCTGGGCCATCCCCGTCAGGGAAAATGCCAAAAGACCAAAGGCGCCTAAAATGATTTTTCGCATAGAACAAAAATAAAGCCTGGGCGCAAAGCCCGGTTTTGTTTTAGACAGACGGAAAGATTTGCCCCTGTGGGTGAACATTCCCGTTATGAAAGGTTAATCCTGGGGCTTGAGGGGGCTTTTGGAACGGACGGTCAAGAAATAGAGGCCCATGAAAGCCGCCAAGACCCCCAGACCCGTCAAAGCCGTTTCAGGCGTTTGGATGGCAATGCTCACCCCCACAAATACATAAGTGAGCATGAAGAGCAGGGGCAACCAAGGATAGAGCTTCATTTTGTAAATGCCCGTCCCATCCAAGTGGGCGGTTCTTTTGCGCAAGACAAAAATGGTAGCAGCGGAAGCCACCATGCCAAAACAATCCAAGAAAATGGTAAAGTTGAGGATTTTTTCAAAGGTTTGGGCAAAAAAGAGAATGACCAAACACATGGCGGCAAAAGCCGTCAAGGACACAGTCAACACTTGGTTGCGCGCAGATTGCTGGGAAAAAATCTTGGGCAGGGTGCCTTCTTCACTCATGGCAAACATGACACGGGGATTGCTCATGAGCAAGGCATTGACATAAGAAAGGACCCCAAAAAACAAGAAGAAAGTAAATATGCCTGCCCCCTTTTCGCCAAATACTTTTTGAACCACCACATAGGCAATTTCTCGCTCGTCTTTCATTTCATTGAAGCCAATGATGTGGTAATAACTAAAATTGACCAAGAGGTACAAAGTGATGATGATGGCAATGCCGCCAAAAATGCCCCGCGGAATGTTGCGCGCAGGGTTGGCCACTTCGTTGCCAAAATTGATGGTTTGCTGGTAGCCACCATACGTAAAGGAAACGGCAATCAAACTCACGCCCAGGCTTTGGATCCAAGTCCAAGG
>RDYY01000419.1 GCA_004293505.1 Sphingobacteriia bacterium
TGGCCCATGAATTCGGGGTTCATGTATTTGTTGGTGAACTTGGTCAAGAGATAGGGATAAATCTCCTTGCCTGTTCTGGCCATCAACAAAATATTTTTGACTTCAGGTATGATGGAATCGGCGTCGGGCGAAATATAGTACTTGAAATAATCATCCAATTTGGGTTCAAAAAAAGGCGTACGCAACAAGCGGTCATCGTTAAACAACACGCCATCCCAAAAATGTTCCCGCACATACCGATAGGGATAACTGGAATCGGCCTGGCCATTGCGCACCGGAACAGCTGGCGCCACGGGCCTTTTCATGGTGTGGAACAACATCGCCAACAAAGAGCGGGGATGTTTTTCCATGACATTGGTTTTGTAGGTTTCCAAGGCCTTGTTTCCTTCTAAGATCAAATTCCTGTAGCGGGCCGAATCGCTGGCATTGGTGGCCAATTTATAGGCCCTGTCCCACTCTTGCAATTGACGGCCTTTTTGGTTGGAAAAAATGGAATAGGCTTTGAACAAATCATTGTCGGGCGAGCCCAATACTTTGGCTTCTTCTTTTTTGCTGGTATCGCCAACAATGGAAAACTGTTGGCCCGCATCCATCAAGAGTTCAAATTGAATCGTGTATTGGGCGGAAACCACAAAATAGATGCCGCCCGTGAGTTTGTTCTTTCCCCGGAAAACACCTTTGCTGTTGGCGTCCAAGACACAGGAGTCGGCCAAGGTCATGCTTTTACCATAATAACTTCCCAAATAAACTTTGGTGTTTTTCAAAGGTGTCAGGGTAATGGCTATGTTTCTACCTGTTTTGGCCGATGGGTTTTGGGCAGTCAATGTGGTCCAAAAACAAAACAGGAATAAACTCAAGATCAATTTCATCTACAGGGTTCTAGGGCTTAAAAATAGGCAAAAGGGGCAAAAGCGTTTACCTTTGGCCGGTGAGAAAAATGCGCAAACCCACGGTTTTGGAACAGGTCTTGGTGGCCGATTATGCAGCAGAAGGAAAGGCCTTGGCCCGGGTAGAAGGTAAAGTGATTTTTATTGAAGGAGCCGTTCCGGGAGACTTGGTAGATGTGCAATTGGGCAAGAACAAGGCCGATTGGGCCGAAGGCAAAGCCATTCGGTTTCACGCCCTCTCCCCCGATCGGGTGAGTCCTTTTTGCGAACA
>RDYY01000420.1 GCA_004293505.1 Sphingobacteriia bacterium
AGGTCCCAAGGGTTCGGCTGTTCGCCGATTAAAGTGGCACGTGAACTGGGTTCAGAACGTCGCAAGACAGTTCGGTCCCTATCTGTGGTGGGCGTTAGTAAATTGAGTGGACATGACCTTAGTACGAGAGGACCGGGTCGTACGTACCGCTGGTGTATCTGTTGTGCCGCCAGGTGCAATGCAGAGTAGCTATGTACGGACAGGATAAACGCTGAAAGCATCTAAGCGTGAAACCTTCCACAAGATGAGTTTACTTTTAAGGGTCGTCGAAGACTACGACGTTGATAGGCTATAGGTGTAAAGTTGGTAACAACAAAGCCAAGTAGTACTAATTGCCCGTAAGCTTTATTTTTTTCTATGTTTTTTTCCTTCCCAATATGACATTATTAAGGTTGCACATGTTGTAACCGACCTTTTTATGGTGGTTTTGCCGGGGGTGTTCACCTCTTCCCATTCCGAACAGAGAAGTTAAGTCCCCCATGGCCGATGGTACTCGCATCTAGCTGGGAGAGTAGGTAGCTGCCATATTTTTTGAACCCTGATCATTTTGATCGGGGTTTTTTTTTGCCCCTGCTCCAAGTATTGGTGAGCATTGACCAGATGGAAGGGGTAAATGATGCGTCAGATTCATTTGGGGTGGCGTTGATCAACGTAGCACCATCTCGGTATGGGGAATACCGTCTTCCAAATATTCGGGTCCTTCAGGAACAAAACCCAGGCTGCCATAAAACCCCAACAAGTAGGATTGCGCGCCAATGCGAATAGGACCGGGACCAAAGAGGCGACGGCATTCGGCAATGGCCTGGTTCATGAGGGTTTTGCCTACACCGGTTCCGCGGGCAGATGGTGAATTCACCACCCGGCCAATGCTCATTTCTGCATACGCCAAGCCAGGGGGCAAGAGCCGACAATAGGCCAAGACTTGCCCATTGTTCTTGTCCTCATAGGTTAAATGATAAGCACCTTGGTCTTTGTTGTCGGCATCTTGGAACACACAATTTTGTTCCACCACAAACACTTCATTGCGCAATTGTAAAATGGCATAAAGGGCTGGAGTTGATAGTTCGCCAAATGATTTGCACTGAAACCTGCCTTTCTCCATCAATCCTATTTTTCTCCAATATTAGGGTAATTTTCACCACCTTTGCCCTTCGCCA
>RDYY01000421.1 GCA_004293505.1 Sphingobacteriia bacterium
TGAAAGGTTTGCAATTCGCTGAGCATTACGGTTACTTGGGGTATATGAAATGCTAAAATGGTACTTAGCATTAGCACACCAAAACTTATTTGTAATAGGCGGACTAGATGACTATTTTGGTTCGCCAAAGGAATATCGGTTTCGCCAAAATGTGTAGCAGATAGGTATAGAAAATAATACAGCGATAGGGTTGGGAAAATAAGCCAAGCCACACCATACACTACCATCGGCAATAAGTATGCAATATAAAAGCGAACGGCTGAAAATTTTGTTTGTAAAAGGGCTTTGGTTTGCCACTCCACCAAATGGTCCACAGCACCATGGGGTATACCCGTACTCAGCACTAAAACACCAAAAAATAGGTACTGCAACTGAGCGGGTATAGGGTTTACCAAAACATGCAAAGCCATGGCCAACAGCAATACAACCACCAGGAGTAAGTAGAGCGATTGCTGAAATTTTGTAGGAAAAATTTTTACCATGAAATGCCTTGTTGAATAAACAGTTTTACAAGATCCTTTTTCGGGAGTTGGAGAAAAATTTTTGCTTCGTTCCAAAGGTCGGTATCCTCATCTAAAAACCGCAGAATAGTAGCATACGGCACCCGCTGAAACAATTGCTGCAGCACTGCTTTGGCCGATGCAGGTTTTTGTAGTAATAGTTTTAACAACAACGAATCGTACATGAAAAAACGGTTGTGTACCAATGCCGGTGGCTGTACACCGTTAAAAAAGCAATCGGCTAATAGGGCACTATCTTTAAAAATTCTATGAAAGGCATAGCCCGTGGTAGGCTTTATTTTACCTGCTGCTGTGCCAATATTAATAGCGCCTTCGGGGCTATAGCGATTGAATGGATGCGATGTCATAGGTATGGCGGCTTCTTCCACTTTTTGCACCGTAAACGGGCCGTTAATGGTGGCTGCTAAATAGTTTTCTAAACTTTGTTTTAGCGTGTTAGCATGGTATTTCTGCTGACAGAAGCTTGTAATTTCTACCAATGCATTTTTAGGGGAAAAGGGTAGCACATAGGCAAAATTTACACTCGTGTGTTGGTGTACATTAAAGTCCATCATGGTGGCGGCTTCCACATTAAAATTGGGTAGCTCTGTTTCTATTTGCCAACCAAAAAATTGTTGGTGTAAAAAAACTTCGTTG
>RDYY01000422.1 GCA_004293505.1 Sphingobacteriia bacterium
TCAAAAGCACTCCAGTTTTTGACATACACAAAATCGGCTCCAGCAAGGGCTTGGGCCTGGTCTTGGGTGACCAAAGCTGTGCCGGTATAAGCTGTTGACAAAGCATATCCGGGCGGATGGGTCACCACAAAATCGGCCTGTCCCCAAGCATTCATCCATTGGGCAAAACTATTGGCCACACATTGGGGTAAGGGTTTGATGTGGGGCGCCCAAGTCAAGACCACTTTGGGTTTCCGGCCTTGGTTTTCTGCAGACCAATTTTCTTGGATGGTCATCACATCGGTCAAAGATTGCAAGGGGTGTAAAGTTGCAGACTCCAAACTAACAACGGGTACCCCTGCATATCGAATAAAGGCATTCAATATTTTTTCGCTGTAGTCTTCTTCTTTGTTTTGTAAACCCGGGAATGTGCGCAGGGCCAAGATGTCAAAGTATTGACCCAAAATGGGCGCCGCGTCTTTCACGTGTTCTATGGAGTTCCCATTCATGATGGCCCCTTCTTGAAATTCCAAAGCCCAGCCTTCCTTGTCTACATTGAACACAATGGCTTCCATGCCCAAATTAGCAGCAGCCACTTGTGTACTCAAGCGAGTACGCAAAGAAGGATTCAAAAAAAGCAGGCCCACTCTTTTGCCCTGTCCCAAATGGTGCATGTCACGTGGATGGGCTTTGGCCCACAAAGCTTTGTTCACCAAAGCTGGTAAATTGTGAACGTCGTGTACAGAAGTGAATTGTTTCATGTTAAACCATTTCCTTTTTGAGTTGGTCCAAGCTCAATTGCAAAGATTGCAAAAAACGCAAGCTGTGGGCACGGTGCAAATTCAGGGCGGGCAAAAGCCTGATCACATGGGGTTTGGCTTCGCCCGTGAAAATATGTTGCTGGTGCAACAAGCGAGAACGCAAGTCAGCCAAAGAGGCTGGCACATCAAAGCCAATCATGAGGCCCCGTCCGCGCACTTGTTGCAGTTCGGGAAATTTGGCCAATTCGGTCAACAAGAATTGTCCTTCTGTTGCAGCATGGGCCATTAAATTTTCTGCTTCCATGACTTCTAAAACAGCCAAAGCTGCGGCACAAGCCAAGTGGTTGCCCCCAAAAGTGGTTCCCAACATCCCGTGGCGGGCTTTGATGTGGGGAGCAATCAAAATGCCACCAAT
>RDYY01000423.1 GCA_004293505.1 Sphingobacteriia bacterium
CAAGCCCCTTTGGCCAGAGATCAATTGATAGGTTCTTCGCTCCGAAATATTACCCAATTCACTCAAAGCCATGGCATAATAATCCAAGGCCAAGGCCAAGGGCTGACCATGAAAATTACCCCCGCTCAAAACCAGGTCTTCGGCTGGGAACACATTGGGGTTGTCGGTGACCGAGTTGATTTCTTGAAGAAAAATACTTTGCACGTGGTCCCATACCCCTTGGCTGGCCCCATGTACTTGGGGGATGCAGCGAAAAGAGTAAGGGTCTTGTACTTGCTCTTTGGGTTGGGCATGTAAGGGGCTATTGTCTAACCATTGGCGCAACAAAGCTGCTGTTTCAGCTTGGCCTTTTTGGGGACGGATGCGGTGAATAGGAGCCGACAAAGGCGCTGCTACACAACCAAATGCATCATAAGACAAAGCCGCAATGGCATTGGCCCATTGCAATAATTTTTCCCCTTTGATCAAGCAATACATGCCATAGGCCGACATAAATTGGGTACCGTTGATCAGGGCCAGTCCTTCTTTGCTTTGCAAATGAATGGGTTGCCAACCTTCTTGGGCCAGTACAGTGGCACTGTCTTGTTTTTCACCGTCTACCCGCACTTCTCCCAATCCCAACAAGGGCAAGGCCAAATGGCTCAAAGGTGCCAAATCGCCCGAAGCACCCAGTGATCCTTGGGTGTAGACCACGGGCAAAATGTTGCGGTTAAACATTTCCATCAACCGAATAACGGTGTCAATTTGCACCCCACTGTAGCCATAACTCAGGGATTTGATTTTAAAGGCCAGCATCAACTTAACAATGTCTGCTGGTACTTCATCGCCCATGCCACAAGCATGAGATACCAATAAATTATACTGCAATTGTTCAATTTGTGCCGCATCAATGGGCACTTGTTGCAAAAAACCAAAGCCTGTGTTGACCCCATACACTAAGCTGGTAGGGTCTTTCATTTTTTGGTCCAAATAGGCCCGACAAGCCAAGATATTTTCGTGTGCAGCAAAAGTGATGGACAAGTGTTGCCCGTAATGCAAGAGGTTTTTGACCTGATTGTGGTGCAACCATTGGTGGTCCAAGGGCAAATAATTATAACTCATGCTGGCAGGCGTTTGGCGCAAAGTAAGGAATTTGCCCAAAAGGCATTTTTCCTT
>RDYY01000428.1 GCA_004293505.1 Sphingobacteriia bacterium
CGCAGTTGGAAGCGGCCATTGTTGGGGTTGGGGGAGATGGCCAGCTTTATTTCTTGGGGATCTGATCCTACAATGGCGGTTGCGGTATAGTTGACATTGGCCGATGTGCGGGAACAACCAAAGCCATCGGTGACGGTTACTTTGTAATTGCCTGAACGGGTGGGTTTAATGGAAGAACCATTGCCTCCTGTTACAAATGCAGTGTCATTATACGTCCATGTAAACGTACCCAAGCGGGTGCTGGCTACCAAAGAATCGGCCACTTGTGCCACCGTGACAGTGGTATTGGGTGTGGCCACGATGGCCCTTCGGTCTGATGCACAGCCCGTGCTCACACGGGTATCGTAAAAGAAATACCAGAAAGCATTTTGGTTTTGGCCCGTTTGCAAAGAGACACTGTTACCGGAATAATTCATGATGCCACTGATGCCAAAAGGATAACTGAAATTGGTGATGGCATTGTTGCGGTAAATGGTGGCACCACTGGTGGCTGATGCTGCAGTACCGTTTTGGTCCAAACACTCAACAATCAATACTTTGTCACCTGATCCTGGAACCGCAAAATCCAAACGGTATACCAAGCCAGAATCAGCGGGATCATTTTCTGTTACCAAACCAGCAGCTGCAACAGGCTATAAGTATAAGAACCTGGGGTAGTGGTACTGGGTGTTAGGTTTTGTCCCAAAGTAATGCGGACCTTACCTGGGTTACCCGTATACAGGCGAACTGTTTCCAACGTGAATGGCAAGCTGTGGGAGAACGACATGAAATTACCGCCAAAAGTGTTGTAACCCCCATTGGGGAAACTCAGTTTAGAGGAGGCACCAATACTGGCCCTGGCATCTGTAGCCAAATAATAAGTACGGTTTGATGGGACCGTGCTGGTAGTGGTATTGCTGCCTACACCAATGGGTGAATTACTGGTGGGGCTATCGTACCAATAGTAATTCAATGCACTGGGAGTCAAGACCCGCAAATTGGCACTGGTATTGCACACAGCGGCTTCTCCATTGGGTGTAGCTGGCGTGCTGGCCATCAAGACATCGGTTACAAAACGGTTGTTGGCTGTGTCTTGGTCACCGGCTAAATTAACGCGGGCCTGGATGGTATAACTGGTGCCAGCCAATGCATTAAAAGGCGTTTGAAAAGTATGCTCAGTGGTATTACCCGCACCGATGGTGGTGCGCAAGTTATCGGTGATATTCAGAACAGTGGTGCTGCCACTGGTCACGGTTAAGGTCAGCGGAACATTGGTTTGTTCTGTAACGCTGTTGTTTTTAATGGCAATGGTGACATATTGCTGGCTGTTGCCGCAACTGCCAGCGCTGGGAGAAAGCACATTGCTGAGGGCAATATCGGTGGTGGGCAAAATCACGCGCAGGCGATAGTCCTGGGTTTCACCACGGGCATAACTGCCACAAGGCAAAACTGCAGCAGCATTGGCAGCTTCTTGCACCACTACCCGCATGCGGTAAAAATTCCCAATGGGCAAGCCGGCAGGAACATTGATGGTGCCGTTGATGGTGGTAGCGGCTGAAGGAATGGCTGCACTGGTAAAAGCTGTTTCTCCACTGTCGTCAAAATCTCCGTCTCCGTTAAAGTCCACAAAAGCCTTTAAAAAACGGGTTGCCGTTCCGGCATCACAAGT
>RDYY01000429.1 GCA_004293505.1 Sphingobacteriia bacterium
CTGGCTTTTTTAGCAGTGGGTTCTGGCCTTGTCTTGGCCTTTGGCAAGACAGATTTTTTTGGTTTTTTCCGGGACTTTAAGTTCATGTTTATCTACACGTTTTTTGGTCGCGCAACAGAGTTTTTTGTGGGCATGGGATTGGCCCTCATCATCCGCAAATCCGATGAAAGCATCAGCAACCAATCTTGGTTCACCTGGTTGGGTCTGCTGGCCATAGCGGGTACAACAGTCATCATGGTCAACCAGCCCATTGATGAAAAAACGCCTTTTGGGCTCTACCAACCCATGGGTATTTTTACCAATAACTTCCTGCTTCCCTTTGCCATAGCGGTTTTCTACTATGGTTTAATTAAGGAAAAATCGGTTCTTAGAAGGCTCTTAGGTTCTTCCTTTGGAGAACTGTTCGGTCGAAGCTCCTATATTTTTTACCTCATTCACTTGGGGTATATCTCAAAATTTGGGGCCCATCACATTGAGATGGGAACGAACACCTTCTTTGAATGGTTAGATGCCCATGAGTACTGGTGGTTATCTGAGCACCTGAGTTATCCCGTCATCATTTTGACGGCCCTCTTTGTTTACCTGACCATCATTTCTATCATACTGTACAAGTACGTAGAAGAACCCTTGAACCTGTACATTAGAAAATCAGGATTCTTGGAAAAGAAAGAAAAAGGATGGGAACAAAAAAATCAAACCACATTGCAACACTAGCTTTTAGCTGGTTGGCCTTGGTATGTTTATTGCTTCCAACTGCTGTAAGTGCTTTTCAAAAATCCAAGTCCACAGTAGAAGTCAGAATCAAACCCAATACACCGGGCTCCAGGTTTGGAGGCAAAAAAGCAGTTGTTTACCAGATCAGTGTAACCAACTACCTGCCTACAGACCAAGAAGGAAACTTATTTTATTCTATTGAAAACCTCCAGGGCGACGAAGTGTTGAACGGGGGACTGGAATTGAGGGTCAATGCCAGAAAAAAACTCAACAGCGCTTTTGAAATTCCTTTAAAGGACCCAGGGCAATATCAATTAAAGATCCAGGTTCAATTAACCAATTACCAAGACTATTTTAACGACAAGATCTCTTATTCAGGAACACCAGAAAAAGGACGAAAGCCCTCTGGAGCTGTCATGGGAACAGCCCTGACC
>RDYY01000424.1 GCA_004293505.1 Sphingobacteriia bacterium
AATGGCATCTTCCACACCGGGCTCTTCAATCATGACTTTTTGGAACCTTCTTTCCAAAGCCTTGTCTTTCTCAAAATATTTTTGGTACTCGTTTAAAGTAGTGGCACCAATGGCCCTCAACTCACCGCGAGCCAGCGCAGGCTTTAAGATATTGGCCGCATCCATGGCGCCCTCCCCCCCACCAGCACCAATCAGGGTATGGATTTCATCAATGAACAAAATGATTTCACCATCGCTTTCGGTTACTTCTTTGACCACTGCTTTCAACCTTTCTTCAAATTCACCTTTGTATTTGGCACCTGCAATCAAGAGTCCCATGTCCAAAGCAAAAATGGTTTTGCTCTTTAAATTTTCAGGTACATCCCCGTTCACCAATCGCATGGCCAAGCCTTCTACAATGGCGGTTTTACCCACACCAGGTTCACCCACCAAAATGGGATTGTTCTTAGACCGACGGGTTAATATGTGCAGGGTGCGGCGAATCTCTTCGTCGCGGCCAATGACGGGATCCAATTTACCGTTGCGGGCCATTTCGTTCAGGTTCTTGGCATAGCGGGCCAATTGTTGGGTCTGGCTTTCTTGGGTAGCCGACTGAATGGTATTGCCTTTGCGCAATTCTTGTATGGCAGCCACCAAACCTTTCTCGGTCAAGCCAGCAGACAAGAGCAATTTGGCTGTGGCATCATTTTGTTGCACCAAGGCCAATAACAAATGTTCGGGGGTTACAAATTCGTCTTTGAATGGGGCCAAAGCAGCATTGGCTTTCAACAAGGTTTGGCTAAAATCACGGCTGGCATTTTGCGCCGGCTCACCCGAAACCGTTTTGGCCAATTTAGACAACAAAGCAGTTAACTGTTGTTCCACCCATTGGGGTTGAACATTGTTTTTCTTGAGCAAGAAAGCAATAGGTGATTCTTTTTCTTGCAAGAGGGCTTGCAACAAATGCTCGTTTTCTATTTGTGCATGGCCTGCATTAAAAGCCAATTGTTGGGCGGCTTGCAATGCTTCCTGGGCACGGATGGTATAATTGTTCATTTGCATAATCAGGTATTTTAATCGCCAGAGACGACGTAACTTAGTCATCAAATTCACCGCCAAAGCAAGAAAGCAGAAATTATGTCCGATTCATTCCAAAAAATGCGCGA
>RDYY01000425.1 GCA_004293505.1 Sphingobacteriia bacterium
AGGCTGATGACCACCCAAATGGTGATGCCAATGGGTGCCAAGACCACCAATCCTTGTAAAAAGAACTGGAGGAGCTTGCTGATCAGTTTTCGGATGTGCATGGGTGCAAGATACAACAGAACCTTTTTTGCCACCGCTCATCCTTTTGAAAAGCCTTTCACGGGAATTCAGGCAAATTTAAGGCTGGAAACTTTGGTAACGAAAATAGTTTCCATAGTTTTGCGCTCCTTAAACCCAAGATGGAACAACGCATCATAGACAAAGCCCACGAACTCTTCTTCCGGTACGGCATCAAGGCTGTTACCATGGATGACATGGCCACCAAAATGGGGGTCAGCAAAAAAACCCTTTACCAGCACTTTGCCGACAAACACAGTTTGGTAGAAGCAGTGGTGCGCAAAGAGATTGCTGCAGATGAAGCAGAATGCCATTGCAACCTAAAAAACAGCGAAAACGCTGTGCACGAAACCTTTTTGGCCTTGGCCATGATGCAAGAAATGCTGGAGACCATGAACCCCTCCATCATTTTTGAGATGGAGAAATACCACCCTTCGGCCTTTGACATTTTCAAGCAGCACAAGAACCAATTCATCTACAAGATGATCCGCGAGAACATCAAGCGCGGCATGGCAGAAGGCATGTACCGCGAGGGGCTAGACGCCGATGTCTTGGCCAAGTTTCGCATCGAGAGCATTTTTATTCCCTTTAATCCCGAACTGTTCCCCCCCCACAAATACAATATTCTAGAAACAGAAACCCAATTGATGGAACATTTCCTGTACGGGATTTGCACCAGCAAGGGTCAAAAACAAATTGAAAAATATTTTAAACAAAGAGCAAAAACAAAGCAACATGCCTAACACCCTTCGACTCTTGGGCCTCATCTTCCTGTTGGCAGGAAGTTTGTCCCTATCGGCACAACCAGCGGCTTATCGGCACGAATTCAGTGCTGCCCAAGCCATTGAATATGCCGGCAAGAACAACTTGCAAGTGCGCAATGCCTTGCGCACCATTCAAACCCAGCAACAAACCAACCGGGAAATCACGGCTGCTGCCTTGCCCAATGTGGGCTTTGCCTTGGGAACCAATTACAACCCCAACATTGCCGTACAAACCTTGCCCAACTTCATTTCACCTGCTAC
>RDYY01000426.1 GCA_004293505.1 Sphingobacteriia bacterium
TGTTTGTATTGCCTGTATTATTTTGAGTGTACGATGGTAGCCTATTAACCCTAGCAATGCCAGCACGTTTGGTAGTATTGAAAACCCTGTTGGTAGTAATTGGTATGACCACACCAACTGCTTTTTCTAAGCGATTAGTAGTGTTGTCAACAGCCGACACTTGAGTTTCCGGTAGCTTTTCTTTGGAAATACTGCTGCCGCTTTTTCCGTTTATAGCAGCGGTGCCACTTTGTATTGTTTTGGCATTACTATTCGTGATAGTTTCAGCACTATGGGAACTCAACATCAATGGCGATATAGGTGTTTTGGTGAATTTGTGCCACACCAAGCCCGTAAATAAAATAGCAAAAATACCGCCTATGATAGATACTTGCCATGCGGCCACTCTACGGCGTTTTCTTTCTTTTACAATCCTGCTCCACATATCGGCAGGTACATGTGCATGCCAAGAGCGTAATTTTTGATGAGCCACTTCATCAAACTCAATGGCATCCCACACTTTATCGCTAACAGGTTGTTTAATATCGGTTAGGTTATCGGCTACAGCTTTGTCGGTCACAATATTTGCCCACACATGTGCCGGCACAGGAGCATCTGCATTGTGCAGAGCATCTTTAAAAAATTGGTCGAATTGCTGATTATCCATACTAGCCCGTCATTTTTTGAAGGTGAGCTAATTGGTTTTGCAGCATTTTCCTAGCTTTTACTAGTTGGCTACGGCTGGTGCTGGCTTGTATGCCTAAAAGTTCTGCCACTTCCTCGTGGCTAAAACCTTCTACCACTATTAGATTAAACACCGTTTTATAACCCGGGGGCAAAGCATTTACCAGTCGTAAAATATCCTGAGCACTTAATTGATCTAACGCAGTGGCATGTATTTGCGGTGTAGCACTTAGGGTTACTTCATTGGCCTCTACAAAATGAATTTTTCTTTTTTGAATTACCTTTAAGGCACAGTTTACTACTATCCTCCTCATCCAACCTTCAAAACTACCTTCGCCTTTAAATTGGTGGATGTATCTAAAAATTCTTATAAACCCCTCTTGTAATATATCTTCTGCTTCGGCGTTATCTATTGCGTAGCGAACACAAACCCCCATAAACTTTTCCGAGTACTGCCGAAAAAGCAGGTGCTGGCAA
>RDYY01000427.1 GCA_004293505.1 Sphingobacteriia bacterium
ATGATGTCACTGAGGATTTTTTTCACTTCGCGGGTACTTACTTCTTCACCACTGTCGGTACTGAGCGACTCACTGAAAAAGAATTTAAGGCGATAAGTGCCAAATTCAGTTTGTACAAATTTGCTGTTGGCCACCCGGCTCACGGTAGAAATATCCAATCCCGTTTTCTCCGCAATGTCCTTCAAAATCATGGGCCGCAAACTGGTTTCATCCCCTGTCAGGAAAAAAGCAGATTGGTGAGACAAGATAGCGCCCATGGTACCAATGAGGGTGTCCTGTCTTTGCTTGATCATGTCAATGAACCATTTGGCCGCATCAATTTTTTGCTTGATGAAAAGCACAGCTTCTTTTTGTCGCTTGTCTTTTTTGGCGCCTTTCTCATAGTCTTTGAGCATGTCACGGTAGCCTTCACTCACCCTTAAATCAGGCGCATTTCGCGCATTGAGGCTCAGTTCTAATTGGCCATTGTTGTTGAGCACAAAAAAGTCTGGTACAATATAGCTTTCCGCTTTGTTTAGTTCCCCTACCTGCCCACCTGGTTTGGGGTTGAGGCGAATGATTTGGTGAATCACTTCTTTCAAGCCCTCATCGTCCAAGCCCAAGCTGCGCTGAATTTTATCGTAGTGCTTCTTGGTAAACTCATCAAAATATTTGGTCAAGATCAATTGGGCGGTGACCACTGAAGCGCCCTCGCTGGTCATGCGTTTCAATTGCAACAAGAGGCATTCCCTTAAATCGCGGGCGCCCACACCCGGTGGATCAAAGGTTTGGATTTGGGCCACCAAAGCTTCAATTTCAGATTCCTCTACTACCAAGCTTTGGCGAAAAGCCAAGTCGTCCGCAATGGAACTCAGTTCCCGGCGCAAATAGCCATCATCGTCCAAACTTCCTACAATCTGTTCGGCAATTTTATAAGAACGTTCATCCAATTCCAACATGCCCAATTGGTGGTGAACCATTTCATGGAAACTGGTCTCCACCCGAATGGGCATGACTTTTTGGTCATCCATTTCGGGGTAGTTTTCATCGCGGGTCCGGTAATCGGCAATTTCACCATCATCGTCCATCACGTATTCACTGATGTCAATGTTGTCGTAGTCCTCTTCACTGCCATCCGGTTCAGCTTCATCAGCTGAACGG
>RDYY01000215.1 GCA_004293505.1 Sphingobacteriia bacterium
CTGTGCAGGATCCAAGATCAAATTATCGTACTTGAAATCATTGTGTAAAAAAGCAGGCGCTGGCGCTGGGGGTTGGTTCTTGTTTAACCAATCCGCCACATGGTCCAGGGAACCAATCTTGTCGGTAGCAGCAGCCAGGTAACGATCGGTCCAGCCCTTGACTTGGCGGGCCACATAACCGGTTGGTTTGCCCAAAGACAACAAGCCCGTGGCAGTCAGGTCAATGGCGTGCAGCCTTGCCAAAGTTTGCACCATGGTTTTGCTGAGGGCAGCATAGCGCTCTGGGGGCCAGTTCATGCCCGGGGCATTCCCTGCCCGCAAGACCAAACCGGCTAGGTGTTCCATCAAGAAAAATGGAGCACCCAAAACATGGGGGTCATCTTCGGCAACATATACTTGTGGCAAGGGAGAGAAATGCGGTGCCAAAGCTTGCAAAACCCTGGACTCTCTGCCCATGTCGTGCGCGGTTTGAATGGTTGCGCCGGCCGGCGGCCGGCGCAACACCACTTGCTTTTTTTCACACTGCACCAAATAAGTCAGGTTGGAATAACCACCCGGAAACCGTTCAATTTTTTTCAATGCTCCCCATGCGCTAAACGCCTGCCCCAAATAAGCTGCTACAGCAGCAAAGGACAGGGGATCTTTTTCGTGGAGGGCAAGCAATTGTTCTGACACGGCCATTATTTTTCAGCATGCTTTGGCATGCCATATTGTTTTAAAATGCTCAGGGCCAATGACTGTTTGTGTACTTCATCGGCCCCGTCCCAAATCCTTGCGCCCCTTTCGTGCTGGTACAAATGGGCCAGCAAGGTTTCATCCGACAAGCCCCGCGCCCCTTGCACTTGAATGGCTTTGTCCAAAACCGACAAGACCATGTTGGCCACAAAAAACTTGATGCCCGAAATCTCGTCCTTGGCCGCTGCTGCGCCCACTTGGTCAATTTTCTGTGCCGTGTTCAAGACCAATAAACGCGCAGCATCAATGTTCACGCGGCTCTCGGCAATAAAGCCTTGGATGAATTGTTGTTGCCCCAAATATTTTTGGGTATTCAATTCCCGAGAAGCCGCCCTTTGGCACATCAGGTCAAAGGCTTTTTCGGCTATGCCCACCCAACGCATGCAATGGTGGATGCGACCCGGCCCCAATCTTTCTTGGGCCAATTTAAATCCTGCCCCCGCTTCCCCCAACAAATGGGCAGCAGGCACCCGACAATTTTCGTACTTGATTTCGGCGTGGGAAGCCCAGCCCTCACCCGCTTCGCCAAACACAGGAATGTTGCGCACCAACTGAAAACCGGGCGTATCGGTGGGCACCAAAATCATGCTGGCCCTACCATGGGGTGGCGCAGCTGGATGGGTCACGGCCATGACCACAGCAAAAGCAGCCCCATCGGCCGAAGAAGTAAACCATTTGTGTCCATTGATCACCCATTCATCTCCTTCTAATACGGCTGTGGTGCCCATGCGCGTTGGGTTGGATCCTGCATAAGCGGGCTCCGTCATGGAAAAACAAGAACGGATTTTTCCAGCCAACAAAGGGGCTAAAAATTTTTCGCGAATGGCGGGGCTGGCATATTTGCTGATCAACTCTACATTCCCAATGTCTGGGGGCTGGGCATTGAAACAATATTGTCCATAATAAGGGGCCAAAGACAAGACCTCACTCACTTGTCCAAACTCACACAAACTCAGGCCCATGCCCCCTTCGCTGGTGGGCAAGTGCAGGTTCCACCAACCTTTGGCTTTCACCATTTCTCGCTTGGGTGCCAACAAGGCTTCGGTGGTTTTGAAAGGTCGATGGGTATGTCCTTGTTCCAAGGGAATCAATTCTTCCCAAACAAAAGCACGGATGGCGGGCAAGAGATCGGCCAAACGCGGTGTGGTAAAAACAGTAGTCGGCATGTTGGTTGTTAAATGGTTAGTCCTCCGTCGGCGGTAAACAAAGTGCCCGTGCAATAACCCGATGCAGGAGAAGCCAGAAAAAGGGCCAGGGCGGCTATTTCTTCAACCGTTCCCATGCGCGCAATGGGGGCTTGTTTCACAAAATGGTTCAACCATTTTTCGTTGGACCAGAGGGCTTCTGAAAATTTGGTTTTGATGAGGCCGGGACAAATGGCATTCACGCGAATCCCATCTGGGCCCCACTCTTTGGCACATACCCGGGTCAACATGTTCAGGGCTGCTTTGGACACAGAATACATGCCCAATCCTGGATCGGGGGTGTGCCCAGCCACAGAAGAAACATTGATGACCGATCCACCCCCGCGGGCTTTTAAAATGGGATAGACCAATTTGCCCAATACAAAGGGGGCTTTCAAGTTGACGTCTATGATTTTGTCAAAAGCCCATTCCTCGGTGTCTACTACGGGACCAAAAACGGGATTGCTGGCCGCATTGTTGACCAAGATGTCAATGCCGCCATACCGTTCCACCGTTTGCGCTACCAAGGTTTTGCAAGCATCCAAGTCACCTGCATTGCCTGCCAAGCCCGTGCATGTTCCACCGGCTGCTACAATTTGCGCAGCCACAGCATCCAGTTCTTCTTGTTTGCGCGAATTGATGACAACAGCAGCGCCTTGGGCCGCTAAAAACTGAGCGATGCAAGCGCCAATGCCTTTGCTGGCGCCGGTAATGAGGGCAACTTTGCCGTCAAGTCTAAACAGGTCAATGGGTGTTGAAGAAGCAGACATGTCGTTTGTTTTACCGCATGGCTTTTTGAAAAGCAGCCATGAATTGTTCTTTTACTTTTTTGCGAAACCAAGTTGGGGCCAGCCTTTTCAAGCGCCACATGGTGCGGGCCGATTTGGGCAAGATGATGTACAATTCGCCCATGCCTGCCCGGCGCAGGATTTCCCGCGCCACGGTGGCGGCGTCCAAGCCAGAACGGTCAATGAATTTTTGGGTGGCTTTGCGCACGGCTTCGCCACCCCTGGCCGAATCGGCAATATTGGTTTTGAAATAAGTGGGTTGAATACAAGACACTTTTATCTGGTCGTCCATGAGCTCACCATACAAGGTTTCACTGATGGCCACTACCGCTGCTTTGGTCATGTTGTAAGCCCCCATGGTAGGCGCGCAACCAATGGCAGCAGCAGATGCCGTGTTCAGGATATGGCCACTGCGTTGTTTTTTCATGGTCGGGATAAAATAAAAACAACCATAGACTACCCCCATTTGGTTGATGTTCACCATCCATTCATAATTCTCTAAACCATAGGATTCAAAAGCTCCGCCATCGCCCACACCGGCATTGTTAAACAGCAAATCAATCCCCCCAGCTTTGTCTAAAAAATCACGGGCCACTTGGGCATAAGCGCTTTTGTCAGAAACGTCTAAAACAAAAGGCCAAGCTTTTCCGCCCGCGCTTTCAACAGCCGCCAGGGCTTGGGCCAGTCTTTCGGCGTGAACATCGGCCATGCCTATTTGCCAACCATCGGCGGCCAACTCAAGGGCCAGGGCCAAACCCAATCCAGAAGCGGCACCAGTGAGGAAAGCCCTTTTCAAAGGGTATTGTTGTGTCAGGGAAAGCATGGATAAAAATTGGAAAGAGTAAGATACAGATTTTGTGGCCATGACAAGATTAACCGACTCATTTAAGCCCTTCACCTTTTCGTCTCTTTCTCGTCAAATGGCAGCTGATTATCGTTTACCTTTAAACACACAAAACCCCAATTGCTTGAAACAAATATTCCTCTTGTTCTTTGCCGCTGCCGCCTTGGTAGCCTGTAAAGACAAAAAAGAGAAATCGGCAGGCCCCACGGCGGGACCTGGTGGAAAAGGCGGCGACAAAAACACACCCACCGTGGTAGACGTGTTGCTGGCAGGCGGCACCTCCTTGGATTATGCCGTAGAAGTCAACGGAACGGTGATTCCTTATGAAACGGTGAACATCAGCGCAGAAGTAAGTGGACGCTTGACTTTTTTGCAAGTGCCCGATGGGGCCAGTGTGGCAGCTGGCACCGTATTGGCCCGCATCAACGATGCCGATTTGCAAGCTACCCTGAATCGCTCCAAAGTGCAATTGCAATTGGCCCAGCAAACCGAACAGCGCTTGCAAAAACTGATCAAAGTCAATGGCATCAACCAAGCCGATTACGACGCTGCCCTCAACCAAGTCAATATCCTCAAGGCCGACATGGCAGTTACCCAAGCCCAGATAGACAAGACGGTGGTCAAAGCGCCTTTTGCAGGGGTATTGGGTTTGCGGCAAGTAAGCCCCGGTGCTTATGTCACCCCCAATTTGGTCTTGACCACTTTGCAACAAGTGCAACAAGTGAAAATTGATTTCAATGTTCCGGAACTGTACACGGGCCTGATCCGCAAGGGCAATGTGGTGGCGGTATTTACCACCGACAGCAAGTTTCCCCGCAAAGCCACCATTTTGGCCACCGATCCCCAAATCAATCCCACTACCCGCAACCTAAAAGTGCGAGCCGTGTTGAAGCCAACAAGGGCAAACAAGCCATTGTGGTACCCACCAATGCCATCATTCCTGAAGCCAGTGCCAAAAAAATCATTGTGGTCAAAAATGGCATGGGCAGTTTTGTAGAAGTAGAAACAGGTCAACGCAACAAAAACGTGGTGGAAGTAACCAAAGGGCTCTCGCCTGGTGACAGTGTGGTGGTTTCAGGTGTCCTCTTTGTGCGCCCCAAACAACCCCT
>RDYY01000430.1 GCA_004293505.1 Sphingobacteriia bacterium
AGTCAACCGTACAACAAGCGGTTCGTTTTCACCTGCCCCAAATGCATTGCAGTTCTTGTTTGTGGTTATTGGAAAACCTACCCCAAGTGAACCAAGCCGTTGTGGCTACCCATGTTGATTTTCCTGCCAAAGAAATCACCTTGTATTTTACCAAAGAAAAAGCCAGTGCAAAAGACATGGCCCTGCTCTTGGCTTCTTTGGGATATGAGCCCTTGTTCTCTGCAGAAGCTGACCAAGCTGGGGCTGTAAGGGCCCAGCGCAAATTGGCGCGTCAATCCATGGTTAAATTGGGGATAGCTGGATTTTGTTTTGCCAACATCATGATGATGAGCTTTCCAGAATACCTGGGCTTGTCCGCATTGGCAACAGATGGTTTACAAGCTGGTTTGTTTCGCTATTTGAACCTGGCCCTTTCTTTGCCGGTGCTGTTGTACAGTGGAGCCGAATTTTTCACCAATGCTTTTTATGGTTTGCGCCAGCGAAAGCTGAACATTGATACCCCCATCGCTTTGGCCTTGGCGGTTACTTTTTTGCGCAGCTTGGTGGATATTTTTAGTGGTGCTGGACCAGGTTATTTGGACAGCATGTCGGGCATAATTTTTTTCATGTTGGTGGGTCGGTCTTTGCAAACCAAAACCTTTGCTAACCTGCGGTTTAACCGCGATCACCGTTCTTATTTTCCCATGAATGCTTGTGTCTTGGTAGATGGCCAAGAATCCTATCAACCGGTACAAGCGGTCAAGGAAGGAGATGTATTGGTGGTGCGTGGTCAAGAAGTCATTCCCGTGGATGCCTGGTTGATCAGGGGCAAAGCCGAGATTGATTATGGATTTGTTTCCGGCGAAAACGATCCGGTAGCTGTTCCCGTTTCGGGCATGGTCTATGCTGGCGGAAAACAAACACAGGGTCGCATTGAGTTAAAAGTCATGAAGCCCTTTTCTCAAAGTCGGTTTACCCAATTGTGGAACCAAGATTCCTTTACCAAAGCCAAAGAAAATGAAACAGTATCCTTTACCAGTTGGTTGAGCAATTATTTTACCCTCTTGGTCTTGGCCATTGCTGGAAGCGCATTTGGGTATTGGTTTGCCCAGGGACATGTGCAAAATGCTTGGTGGGCCTTGACTGCTGT
>RDYY01000431.1 GCA_004293505.1 Sphingobacteriia bacterium
GAGTCAATTCGATTTTCAAAAATTCAAAACACCTACTGGTACCACCTTACGCTGTAAAGGTTGGGTACAGGAAGCCGCTTTGCGGATGTTATTGAACAACTTAGACCCAGCTGTAGCCGAACGCCCAGAAGATTTGATAGTATACGGTGGCCGTGGAAAGGCGGCAAGAGATATTCCTAGTTTAGAAAAAATTATCCGCTGCTTAGAGCTCCTAGAAAATAACCAAAGCTTATTGATTCAAAGTGGTAAACCGGTGGCAGTGTTACAAACCCATGAGGATGCTCCTAGGGTACTATTATCTAACTCGCAGTTGGTGCCCAATTGGGCCACATGGCAGCATTTTGATGAGTTGGAACAAAAGGGATTGATGATGTACGGACAAATGACCGCCGGAAGTTGGATTTATATTGGCTCCCAAGGTATTGTACAAGGAACCTACGAAACCTTTGCAGCCGTGGCTGATAAACATTTTGGTGGTAGCTTGGCAGGCACGCTAAGTGTTACTGCTGGCTTGGGTGGCATGGGTGGTGCTCAGCCCTTGGCCATTACCATGTGTGGTGGGGTAGCCCTATGTGCCGAAGTGGAAGAGTGGCGGATAGATAAACGATTAGAAACAAAATATTTAGATGAAAAATGTACCCATATTGATGAAGCCATAGAAAAAGCTTTGGCCGCAAAACAACAAAAAAAAGCATGGAGTATTGGGGTTTTGTGTAATGCTGTAGAACTGCTACAAGCATTGATAAAAAAAGGCGTGGTGGTGGATGTGCTGACCGATCAAACAAGTGCACACGACCCACTGGTAGGGTACTTGCCTCATCAAATACCTGCAGAAGAAGCCGTGCGTTTGCGTGAGCAAGATAAAGAGGCGTATTTGCACCTAGCATATGAAAGTATGTATGTGCATACCCAACTGATGTGTGCCCTGCAAGATAAAGGCAGCGTTACGTTTGATTACGGTAATAATTTGCGTGCAAGGGCTTTGGAATTTGAGCAAAAAAATCCTTCTTCTGCAGCCGTGAAAGAGTTTGAAAAAACATTGTTGCAGCGGTCGCCCAAGGGTACTACCTCTCAGTTGTTTCCGGGATTTGTACCGGCGTATATACGCCCCTTATTTTGCGAAGGAAAG
>RDYY01000216.1:0-2955 GCA_004293505.1 Sphingobacteriia bacterium
CCTTTCCTTTGTGCAAGCCCAGAACGGCTTGAACTCTTCTTATTTTCAAGTGATGCAAGCCCGTGCTTTGGGCCCCTCAACCATGAGTGGTCGCATCACAGCCATTGAAGGGGCCACCGCCGATGGCCAAATCAATTTGTATGTGGGTACTGCAGGTGGTGGCATCTGGAAAAGCCAAAATGGTGGGCAAAGTTTCACCCCCATATTTGACAAATACTGCCAGTCCATTGGCGCTTTGGCCATGGAGCCAGGCAATACCAAGGTCTTGTATGCTGGAACAGGAGAAAGCAATATGCGCAACACCGTTTCCATTGGAGATGGTTTGTACAAAACCACTGATGGGGGCAGCAATTGGCAGAAATTGGGGCTGGACAGCACTGAACACATTGCCAAAATTTTATTGGACCCTGCGGACAAAAAAACTGTTTATGTTGCTGCGCCAGGACCTTTGTGGAGCAGCAGTACCCACCGGGGATTGTACAAGTCAACCGATGCAGGAAAAACCTGGGAAAAAATCCTTTACGTAAATGCTGAAACCGGTTGTGCCGACATCGCCATTCACCCACAAAAAAGCAATCTGGTATTGGCTTCTTTTTGGCAGTTTCGCCGCAAGCCCTATTCCTTTGTCTCGGGTGGTCCCGGCAGTGGATTGTTCAAATCATTGGACGGGGGCAAGACTTGGAACAAAATTACCAAGGGATTGCCAGAAGGTGACCTGGGTCGCATTGTAGTGACCATTAATCCTGCTCAACCTTCTCAAGTCTTGGCCATCGTAGAAGCCAAAGTGCCCGGTTTGTATATTTCCAATGATGAAGGGGAAACCTGGACCAAAATGGCCAGTACCGACAACATCACCGCCCGACCTTTTTATTTCAGTACCCTGGTCTACGATCCCAAAGACCCCAAAAGGGTCTATCGACCCGCTTTTGATTTTGCCTATTCAGCAGATGGCGGAAAGTCTTGGAACAATTCACTTTATGGCGGCGTTGCGCCCCATGCCGATCACCATGCGTTGTGGGTGAATCCCAACAACACCGATCAGTTGTTTGTGGGCACCGATGGCGGCGTGTATTACTCCATCAACCGCGGTACTACTTGGCAATATTTGAACAGCTTGCCCGTGGGCCAATTTTACCACGTGAGCACAGACAACCAACAACCCTTTAACGTGTATGGGGGCATGCAAGACAACAACAGTTGGATCGCGCCCAGTTCTTCACCTGGTGGCGTAACGGCTGTGGATTGGCGACTGTTGGTGGGTGGAGACGGATTTTGGGTTGAACCCTCCCCCTTGAACAACAAAATTGTTTTTGCCGAATACCAAGGGGGCAACATGTTTCGCAATGACTTGGGTACAGGTTGGCAACACGACATGAAACCCAAGCGCCAAGCAGGCGAAGACGAGTACCGCTGGAATTGGAGTACCCCCATTGTGACGGGTGCTTCCAAAACCAAATCTGCTGCGGGCAAGGCCCAATTTAATTTGTATGTAGGTTCTCAATACCTTTTCCGTTCGCGCGATGAAGGCCGCAACTGGGAACGCATTTCGCCCGACCTGACCACCAACAACAAAGACATCCAACAACAAACCGACAACAGCGGTGGCATCACCGGTGATGCCACCAGTGCAGAAAACCATTGCACCATTTTTACTTTGGTGCAAGACCCCCGCAATGAGAACAACATTTGGGTAGGCACCGATGATGGCCAATTGCAACACACGGCCAACGGCGGCAAGACTTGGGAAAACCTTTCTGCACAAGTATGGAAAGCAGGTGTGCCCCCACACGCGTGGATCAGTTCCATTGAAATTTCTGCTGCTGATCCCAACAAAGTGTATGTGAGTTTGGAAAACCACATGTATGGCGACCACGGCACTTATGTAGTAGTAACAACCGATGGCGGAAAGTCTTGGAAGCGTTTTGTTTCGAATGAGTTCACTGGATTTGCCCACGTCATTCGCGAGGATCCCAAAAACAACAAATTGTTGTACTTGGGTACCGAAATGGGATTGTTTTTCTCTTTGGATGGCGGGGCCAACTGGATGCGCAGCAAATACCAAAATATACCCTGGTATGCTTTGGTGCGCGACATCAAAGTGCATCCCCAAACCAGTGATTTGGTAGTGGCCACCCATGGTCGTGGTATTTATATCATTGACGAGTTAAAGCCTCTGCGCGAACTGACCGCAACGGATGTTAACCAGCCCCTGACTTTTTATGCCCCCCAACCTTGGGTGTACAATTACAGTGCGGGTTTACCTGGACCAGCCGATAATTTAACCGGATGGGCGGCTGGCAATCGGCCCGATGCACCCACTTTTGAATATTTCTTGAAAGAGCGCTTGAACGATGCCCCCAAATTGGCCATTTATGATGCCAGTGGTTTGTTGCTGAAAGAGTTGAATGGATCCAACCTCAAAGGGTTGAACAAAATCTATTGGGGCTTGGACCGAAAAGCACCGCGCGTGGCCAAAGGTGGTTTTATTGTACAAACATCTATTCAACAAGCCAGTGTCATTGGACCTGCCATGCCTGCAGGAAAATACAAAGCCGTATTGGCGGTAAATGGCAAAGCACAAGAACAATGGATCGAGATCAAAGCCAATCCAGCCAAGGGTTTGACGGCGGCAGCCTTGCAATTGCGTTACCAGCAAGCCATGCGCTTGTTCAAGGTAGAAGAAGACTTGGCCGATTTGGTGGCCAAGATGGACAGCACCTTAGCCGTTTGGGAAAAAGCAACAGCGCTATCAGACAAAGACAAATTGCGCAAGGACAACTTGAACAATTTGCGCAAAGAAATCTTAGAGACCAATCGCAAATCCATCTTCTTTGACGAGTTCAAATATCGCCGGCGCCTCTCTGATTTATATGTAGCAGCTGCTCGCTCTATAGAACCCTTTTCTCCCACACAAGAAAAAAGCATTGCCGTGATGGAGAACCAATTCTTGGATTT
>RDYY01000216.1:2971-7406 GCA_004293505.1 Sphingobacteriia bacterium
ATCAAAGGGCCAAGGTCCAGTCATAATTTTTGAATCGAATGCGGTCTCCTTTTTCAAAGGGGGCCGCATTTTTTTGGAGCAGGTCTTCAATTCCTTTTTTGCCACCAAAATCACCTTTGAACCAAGACAAGAGTTTGGGCACATATACTTTTTGTTGGCTGCTGTCGCGGTATACTTCCATTGCCAGGTAGTTTTTGGTGGCCAGGTCCAATTGTTGGGAAACGGTGGCGGGTTGATAGGCCAAAACAGGGGGACAAGACCTGGCCCCACAATTCAGGGCAAAATGAATGCGGTAATCCCGCTGGGAGAGGGCTTGGGCTTTGTTGAATCGCTGGGGAAAGAGTTGTGGCAAGTAGCCCAAGCCAAATTTGTATTGGTTTTTGCGCAAAATGCCATGCTCTATGTCATTTAAGCTAAGGCTTTCGCCAGCCACCTGCCACCTGCGGCGAGAAAAGAACCGGTTTCTTTTTTGATAGTCCTCGGGTTGGGCCAAGAGCGCTATACGGGTAAAACCATTGTAAAGATTGATCCAAAAAACCAATTTTTGGGCGTCATTGGTCAAGGCGACGGACAAATCTCCTGGGGTCAAAGCTGCAATCTGGGCTAACAAGCTGTCGGTTGGTTGGTTTTTTTTGGCCAAACTGACCAAGGCAACCGATAAGTCAATGGGCCAAGGTCGATTGGGATGGGGAGGATTGGGTTGTGCCATGTTGGGGGTAGAAACAGATTGGATAAAGAAGATAATGACCAAAAAGGCAATTTTTTTCATGGCTGGGTGGGTGAACAAGGGGTGTAAAACAATTTGGTACCACAGTGCAACGTTTTAACAAATTCAGTGGTCTTTATTCGCTTGAACTGTTAAAAAAACCCTTTTGTTTAAGATTTGGGCCACAAAATTTCAAAAATTTAACAAAAAGTTTTTTTAATATCAAAAATGTGTATTTTGTACACGCTTAATAAACCAAGTAAAAACTGCCAATTTATGAATCTAATGAAGCTTGCCAAGCCGTTCATGACGGCTGCCTTCGTTTGTCTGTTTGCGATTTTCTCGCATGCGCAGACAAAGACCGTGTCCGGTAAAGTGACCGATGCCAAAGATGGCTCACCACTTGTCGGCGCCTCTGTTACTGCTAAGGGATCTCGTACGGGTACCACCACTGGTGCCGACGGGTCCTACAAATTAACCGTTCCTTCGGGCACCAAAACCTTGGTGATTTCCAGTGTTGGATTCGGTTCAATGGAAGTAGATGTGGCCAATGCCTCATCGGCCAATGCTTCCCTCACTGCCACAACCGATAACCTAGCAGATGTAGTTGTTGTAGGTTATGGTACCCGCAAGGCCAAAGACCTGACTGGTTCTGTTGCAAAGGTGACCGAGAAAGACTTTAACAAAGGTCAAATCTCTTCTCCTGAGCAATTGCTCCAAGGTCGTACGCCTGGTGTGTTGGTAACGCCTGCTACCGGTGAACCCGGTTCTGCTGCTACCATCAACATCCGTGGTACTGGTTCTATTTCCGGTAACAACGAACCCCTCTATGTAATTGATGGTGTTCCCTTGATCCAAGGTGGTACCCTGGGTTCTGCCAGTGGTGTAGAAGGTGGTACAACTGCCAAAAACCCCTTGATTTTCTTGAACCCTAACGATATCGAAAGCATGACTGTGCTGAAAGATGCATCTGCCGCTGCCATTTATGGTTCTCGCGGTGCCAATGGTGTTATCTTGATCACCACCAAGACTGGTGCCCGTGGCGGAAAGCGCGGAACTTTCAATTTTGGTGCCAACATGTCTGTGGCCAATACCGCTCGTCGTTATGACCTGATGGACGCACAAGGATTCTTGCTGGCTGCTAAGAAAGCCAACATTGATGGTGGTGCTGATCCCATTGGTGCTGCCGATGCGGTAAAATTGATCGATAAAGGTGCCAACACCGATTGGCAAGACCAAATCTATCGCACAGCCATTTCCCAGAACTACAACTTGGGCTGGGCTTACAACAACAAAGGAACCACAGTTCGTTTGAGCGGATCTTACGATGACCAACAAGGTGTGGTGCGTAACTCTAGCTTGAAGCGTCTCACTACCCGCGCCAACATCTCTCAGAAAATCCTGGGTGACAAACTGCGTTTGGATGTGAACATGACTTATTCCAACACCAAGAACCAATATCCTCCTTTGTCCAACAATGCAGGTTTCCAAGGTTCTTTGTTGGGTGCTGCTTTGCAGTCTAACCCCACTTACCCTGTTTACAACCCCGATGGTTCATTCTTCCAACCCGGTAACGAAAGAAACCCTGCGCAAATGCTGGCTTATTTCGATGACCGCGACAAGATCAACCGTTTCTTGGGTAATGCTACTTTAACTTGGAACATCACCAAGAACTTGGCTTACCGTGGTGTGCTGGGTTATGACAATTCTCAGTCTCAGCGTACTTCTTTTGCGGATCCCCGTTTGGGTTCTAACGCATATGGTGGTACCAACAACATCTTTGGCCGTGACTTGAACAACCAAATCTCCGGAAATGGTCGTACCACTCGCCAAAACCTGAACGTGAAGTCTCTGTTGGTAGAACACTACTTTACTTATGACAACACTTGGGGTAACCATACCTTGAATGCAGTAGCTGGTTATTCTTACCAGAATTTTGAAACCCAATACGATGGTACAGTCGGTTGGGGCTTGAACACGCCTGTTGTTGCACCCACAGATGTATTCATCAAAGAATACAACAACTTCAAGAACTACGCTACTTTCGTTCCCAACTACGAAAGAAACGAGCTCCAGTCTGTTTTTGGCCGTGCCAACTACTCTTATGCTGACCGTTATTTCTTGACCGCAACTGTTAGAACCGATGGTTCTTCTAAGTTTGGTTCCAATAACCGTTACGCTACTTTCCCTGCCTTTGCGTTCAAATGGAAACTGATGAACGAAGCTTTTGCACAAAAGTCTTTCTTGGGCAAATTGTTCAGCGATGTTAGCTTCCGCGCCAACTACGGTAGCTTGGGTAGCCAAGACAACCTGGGTGCTTATGCAGCCTTGAACTTGCAGCAAACCTTTAACCCCGGTACTGGTTCAGCCACTCGTTTCATTCAGCAAGGTAACCCCGACCTGAAATGGGAAACCCTGACCACCACTGGTTTTGGTATCGATTTGACCAGCAAAGACCGTCGCTTGAACATCACTGTTGATTACTACAACACCAAGCGCAAAGACATGTTGTTCTTTGCCCCCACTCCTGGTGGTTTCGCTCCCCAGGCCAACTGGTGGATCAACTTGGATGGTAATGTCATCAACAAGGGTTGGGAAGGAAGCATCAGCTATGCCATCTTGGACAAAACCAAGTTCAAGTGGGATGCGAGCTTCAATTTCACCACAGTTAACAACAACGTAGAAGGTTTGCCTGCTCCCATCAACACGGGTGTGGTAAACGGACAAGGTTTGACTGGTGCTTTTGCCCAAACCCTGACCAATGGCAACCCCATCTTTACATGGACCATGCCTGTTTTCCAAGGATTTGATGGCAACGGTAACGCCCGCTATGCTGCTGGTGCCGCCAACCAATTGGTAGGAACCGCCCTGCCCAAGTTCTACGCTGGCTTCACCAACAACTTTACTTATGGTCGTTGGAGCCTGAGCTTGTTCTTCAATGCCGTGAGCGGACATTATGTTTACAACAATACCGCGAATGCGTTGTTCTTGAAAGGAAGCTTGAGAAATGCCCGTAACGTGACCAATGAAGTAGGCAATGGACCTGAAAATCCCTTTAACCCCGGATCGGTTTCTACCCGTTTCTTGGAAAAAGGTGATTTCATCCGCTTGGCCAACGCCAACTTGAACTACCAGTTCAGCCTGAAGAGCAAATACTTGAAAACACTTAACGTGTTTGCTTCTGGTCAGAACTTGTTCTTGATCACCAAGTACAGCGGCATCGATCCTGAAGTTAACGTTGACAAAAACATCAATGGTATTCCTTCTCGCGGTTTCGATTATACCCAGTACCCCAGACCCACTGTTTTCACCATCGGTGCCAACATTGGATTCTAATTAAGAAAGCCATAACATAAACCACATGAAAAACAATATGAAAAGCTACGTTTTGCCGGCCATCACTGCCCTGGGCATGTTGAGCATCACGGCTTGTACAAAGCTGGAGCCCAAATTGCAGGATCCCAACTCCATTGCACCCACCACAACTGGTGGTGCACCCACTCCTCCCACCATCTCAACTGTTTACGAGCAGTTGAACCAATTGGTCGGTCAGGAAAACTACCAAGCCATGCAAGAGCATTCTACGGATGAGCTGATGGGACCCACCCGCGGCACGGACTGGGATGACTTTGGTACCTGGCGCCGTCTTCACCTCCACACCTGGGGACCTGATCACAACCAGATCAACAACCTGTGGAATGGTTTGAACGGAGCTTTGTTCCAAACCAC
>RDYY01000217.1 GCA_004293505.1 Sphingobacteriia bacterium
GCTTGCAAAGCTTGGGCAATGGGGGCCAAACCATCTTTGTAAAAAACAGAAATCAGGGCCGATTGAATTTTCTTTTGCATGGAAGGTTTTTTGTGGCGAACACCATTTTTCGCCGCTTTCGAGCCGCAAAATTACAAACCATGACCGGATAAACGGGTTTGTTTTTTGTGTTGCCACCACAGGAGGGCAAAGAGCAGAACATACAGGGCCGCCACTTGGCCCAGCGACAAAGCAGGGGTTTCCCAAACCGCAAATGGCAGGCGGGACAAACGCAGCAAAAAAGCATTCAAGCCATGGAGCAAAACTTCACAGGCCCGTCCCACCCATTCGGCCAACTGCCAAAGCGAAACAAAAGCCAAGACCAAGAGTGCACAGATCAAGTAAAGGAGCAACCCGCTCAACGGCACAGCCAAAAGATTGCCCAACCAAAACAAAGCAGGGAATTGGTGAAAATAAAACAAAAGCAAGGGCAGGGTAAAGACCTGCGCAGCAAAACTGGCCGATGAAACCTGCCAGGCCATTTGCAACAAAGGATTCTTTAACGGCAATAGGTTTTCAATGGGTCGGGCCAATATACCAATCCCCAAAACAGCTGCAAAAGACAATTGACAGCCTATGTCCAATAACCAAAGCGGTTTCCACAACAAAAGCAAAGCGGCTGCTCCTGCGGTGGCATGGGCCAATCCCAAGCGGTGGTGGTGCAAACGCGCCAAAGAAAGTAAACTCAAAAGCAGGGCAGCCCGCAAAACCGATGCCCCCATGCCCGTCAAAGCGGCAAAGCCCCACACAAAGATCAAGCTGATCCCAAAGACCCAAAATTTGCCCCTGCGCCACCGCTGCAAGGGCCGCAACATTACCTGCAAACCCCCGGCCAACAAAGCCAAGTGCATGCCACTGATGGCAATCACGTGCAAGACCCCAGTGGCCCGGTAAGCTTTTACCAGTTCGGGGTCCAGTCCTTGTTTTTGACCCATGAAAAGCGCCGCCGCCAGGCCAGCGTCTTTGGCTTGGGGCAGAAATTTTTTTAAGTTGGCAAGCACCCATTGGGTGATCTTGTCCAACACCAAAACGGTGGCGGGCATCGGCCTATGGCCCAAGATCCGGTAGTTGTTGCGCAGGTTGGCTTGGTAGTGAATGCCTTGGGTGGCCGCATAGCGTTGAAAATCAAAACTGTTGGGCAAGGTAGTCTTGCTTTTTGCGATTGGGAAACGCTCAATGCCCGAGCTTTCTATTGCTTCTCTTTTAGGCGGCGGAATGCGCCGTGGCAATTGGGTCAAGACCAAGACTGTTCCCATGCCGAGCCCAGTAAGTGCCGGGTCTTGCGACAAATAAAGCCAGATCCCTCCTCCACCCAACATCTGCCCCCTGGCTTGCCAGCCTTTTTTCTTGGCCATTGGTGGGGTAGTAATCTCTATTTGGGCCGATGGGGAGGGCACCCGGGCCACCCAATTGTAGCGCAAATAGCCAAAGCCAGCCATCAATACCAACAAACAAAAACCCTGCATTTCCAGCAACGGGCTGGTTTGTAATATGCCCATCTTTTTTCTCAGCAAGACCATTCCCAAAGCCGCTCCCAACAAGGTCAAACAGCGTGTGGGCTTGGCCCAAAACAAAAGGGCGTCCTCGGTCAAAGGAAAAAATACGGCCATGGCCATGCCCAAGAGCAAAGCCAGGGTAAGACGCACCAAGGCGGTTCGCCACCAGGGGATTTGGGAAACATATTGAGACAAAGCCTTGTTTTCTCAGCAAGCTATGTGCGGATTTCTTTGGCCCATCCAGCGCAGGTAGTAATACTTGGCTTCCCTTGAATGAAGGGTATAGAATGGATACCCTATCTGCTCAGGTTCATGCTGCGCTCTTTGTACAGCGTGCGGAAATAAGGATCGCGCAGGTCTTTGATGAAGCGGATGGCTTCGCCCGTGCTCTTCATTTCGGGTCCCAATTCTTTGTTGACCCCAGGGAATTTGTCAAAACTGAAAACGGGTTCTTTGATGGCATAGCCTTCCAGTTTTTTCTCCAATTGTAAGCCCGCTAATTTCAATTCACCCAACATGACTTTGGTGGCAATGTTCAAGTAAGGAATTTGGTAGGCTTTGGCAATGAAAGGGGTGGTGCGAGAAGCACGGGGATTGGCTTCAATCACATAGACCTTGTCTTTGTGGATGGCAAATTGGATATTGATCAGGCCTTTGATGTTCAGGGCCCGGGCAATTTTCTCGGCATAAAATTCCATGGTGGCCACGATCATGGGCGTCAGGTTAAAAGCGGGCAGAACGGCATTGCTGTCGCCGCTGTGGATGCCAGCAGGTTCAATGTGTTCCATCACGCCCATGATGTGAAAGGTTTCGCCATCAAAAATGGCGTCCACTTCTGCTTCTTGGCAACGGTCCAAGAAGTGGTCAATCAAGATCTTGTTGTTGGGAATGTGCTTGAGCAAACTGATCACGGCGTTTTCCACTTCTTCATCGTTGATCACAATGCGCATGCGTTGTCCACCAATCACATAGCTGGGGCGCACCAAAACTGGATAACCCACGCGATTGGCCACTTCAATGGCTTCTTCGGCCGTATAAGCCGTGCCGTATTCGGGATAAGGAATATTGAGTTCTTTGAGCAAATCACTGAAGCGGCCCCTGTCTTCGGCAATGTCCATGTCGTTGAAACTGGTGCCCACAATGGGGATGCCGGTTTCGTGTAATTTTTTGGCCAATTTCAAAGCAGTTTGGCCCCCCAATTGCACAATGATGCCATCGGGTTGTTCCAGTTCGATGATCTCGCGCAAGTGCTCCCAAAACACGGGTTCAAAATAGAGCTTGTCGGCCATGTCAAAATCTGTAGAAACCGTTTCAGGGTTGCAATTGACCATGATGGCTTCAAAACCACATTCTTTGATGGCCAATAAGCCGTGCACACAACAATAGTCAAATTCAATGCCTTGGCCAATGCGGTTGGGGCCGCTGCCCAGGACAATGATTTTTTTCTTTTTGGAAGGGAGGGATTCGTTGTGTTGCAGGAGGTTGCTCATGTCGAAAGAATTGCGCAAAACTAAGCTTTGGAAAGGATTTTCGGGTTAAATTTTAATGGATTAAATTGCTGCCCACACTACCTACCATGTTCAAAACCCTCTCTCGCACAGCCAAAATCTTGGTATTGCTGGCCGCCACCTTGGTGGTGGTGCTCTTGGCAGTGGTGCTCTTTGTCTCGCCCATCAGCAAATACCTGATTGAAAAATACAGTGTGCAGTATACGGGTCGGCAGATCCGAATGGACAAACTGAACATCAATCTGTTCACGGGCAATGTGGTGTTTCGCCAACTGACTGTTCAAGAAGCCAAAAGCAAGGAGGTTTTTGTACAAATAGATCGCCTGTCGGTGAACTTGGCCGTGTACAAACTCTGGGCCGGCCAATACGACATCACTGCCCTCAGTGCCGAAAATCCCTTGGTGAATCTGCACCAAAAAGGGGAACATTTTAATTACGACGATTTGATGGAACGTTTTTTGGGCGAGGATTCGGCCACTGCTGCGCCCAGCGATCCGGTCAAGTATTGGGTGCGCAACATACAAGTGCGCAATGCCCAGTTGGTGTATACCAACAACAAGCCCGTCAATACCATCACCCTGCAGCAAGTGCAGTTCAACATGCCCTTGGTGGCTTGGAACGACAGCGTGTACCGCATGGAAGCCGCCGGCAAACTGTTGACGGGGGGAGATTTGCGCGGCCGCCTCAGTGTCAACGCCAATACCCTGGCCTATCAACTGGGGATGCAGGCCAAGGGCATTAATTTGGTGATGCTCTCGCCCTATTTGCGCGATTACCTGAAAGTAAAATCCCTGGAAGGCTTGGTGGATGCGGATTTGCAGCTGACCGGTAATTTCAATGCGCCCACAGACTTGGCGGCTTCCGGTGAAGTCAAAGCCCACCGCTTTGCCATTGTGGACCAGACCAATGAATTGCTCACGGCCGTTGAAGAGACCACGGTCCTGATCGATACCTTGAACACTGTCAAGAATTTGTACCGCTTTGACCGCATCGCTTTGGAACGCCCTTTTGTGCGGGTGAGCATGTACGACAAGGGTTTTAATTATGAGCGCATCATGACCACGCCCTTGCAAGCGTCGGGCGATACGTCTTCACTGGTGTACTCGAATGTGTTCTTGATGATGTCGGCCTATATACAAGACATTGTCAAAATGTACGACATGAACAATTACCGCGTTGAGCGCTTTGTGGTCAAGCGGGGCCAGTGCATTTTTACCGATTTTACCCACGGCGAAAAATTTCGCTATGTCTTGGACTCCTTGCACATGGAAGCGGACAAACTCAGCAGCAGCAACGCTTTCCTGCAGTTTGGGGTCAAAGCCCGGTTGAATACCTCGGGTAAAATGCAAGGCATTCTAAAAGTCAATCCCCGCGATTACCGCGACATTGT
>RDYY01000218.1 GCA_004293505.1 Sphingobacteriia bacterium
TTGATGGCATGATGCAAACCCTGGTCCGCAAATTAGAAACCGATTTGGGGGCCACCATAAGACAATAAAATGGGCGAGATTTCCCAAGAACTGGACCAATTGAAAAAGCAGCTGCAAGTTTTGTTGCGGCAGTACCAAACCCTGCGCCAAGAAAACGAAAAACTGAAAGCAGCGGCCCAGCAATCCAGGACCCAAGCAGCTGACCAACAGGCCCGCCTGGCCCAACTGCAATCGGCCTTGGAAAAAGAGCAATGGCGGGGTGCCCAATTGGATCCTGCCGCTGCCACCCAATTGCGCCAAAAAATTGACGCCTATTTAAAAGAAATTGATCGCTGCTTGGCCCAACTGACCCTTTAAACCCTGACCATGTCCGAAACCTTGCCCATCAACATTGTCCTGGCCGATAGAACTTATCGGCTAAAAGTGGACCCAGCAGAAGAATCCATGGTGCGCAAGACTGCAGAACTCATCAACCAAAAAATGGGGGAATTCCGCTTGCAATTTGCCGGGAAAGACACCCAAGATTATTTGGCCATGGTCTTGTTGTGGTTTGCCACCGCCCAATCCAATGGCACCGATGCTTTGTTAGAAGCCAAAAACACTTTGCAGTCCTTGCAAGAATTGAACCAGCTCGTGGGCCGTCACGTAGAAAGCTAGGTTTTCTTTATCTTCGTCACAAACTACCTGGATGTCTATGCACCCCAATCAGACAAATAGGACATTACACCATTTCAAAACTTGCCTTATTCATGGAACCTTCCATACTTTATGTCATCATCGGAGCTGTGGCCCTGGCCGCAGGTCTGCTAGCGGGTAAATTTGTCTTTGCCCCACAAGCCCAAAAACAAGTGGCCGAAGCAGAAGCCCAAGCCCAAAACATCCTCAAAGAAGCCGAACTAAGGGCCGAAACGGTCAAGAAAGAAAAGCAGCTGGAAGCCAAAGAACGATTTGTTCAACTCAAGGCCGAGCACGACCGTGAAATCTTGGACCGGAACCGCAAAATCAGCGACACCGAAAACAAGATCAAGCAAAAAGAAATCAGCATCAACCAACAAGCTACTGCCCTTGAAAAACAAGTCAAGGACAACGATGCCATCAAAGAACACCTGAACCGCCAGATTGAGGTAGTCAACCAAAAGCGGACCGAGCTGGAAAAACACCAGGAAGAACACATTCGCCGCTTGGAAAAAATTGCTGGCCTGAGTGCAGAAGATGCCCGCAACCAATTGATCGAAAGCCTCAAAGCAGAAGCCCAAACCCGCGCCCTGGCTTTGCAAGCCGACATCATTGAAGATGCCAAGCAAAAAGCCAACAAGGAAGCCCGCAAAATTGTGATCCAAACCATCCAAAGGACGGCTGCCGAACAAACCATTGAAAATACCGTCACGGTCTTTAACCTGGAGACCGACGAGATCAAAGGCCAAATCATTGGCCGAGAAGGCCGCAACATCCGGGCCATTGAAGCCGCTACTGGCGTGGATTTGATTGTTGACGACACGCCCGAAGCCATTGTGCTTTCTTCTTTTGATCCCCTGCGCCGGGAGATTGCTCGCCTCAGTTTGCAAAGACTGGTGTCTGATGGCCGCATCCACCCCGCCCGCATTGAAGAAGTAGTGGAGAAAACCCGTCGCCAATTAGAAGAACAAGTGATGGAGATCGGGGAAAGAACCGTGATAGAGATGGGCATCCATGGCCTCCACAAAGAACTGGTCAGGATTGTGGGCAAGATGCGCTTCCGCTCTTCCTATGGCCAAAACCTCTTGATGCACAGCCGTGAAACCGCCAACCTTTGTGGCATCATGGCTGCCGAACTGGGCATGAACCCCAAATTGGCCAAAAGGGCTGGTTTGCTGCACGACATTGGCAAAGTGCCCGATGAGGAAACCGAACTCAGCCACGCCCTCTTGGGGGCCAAGCTGGCAGAAAAATACGGCGAAAACCCCGCCGTGGTCAATGCCATTGGGGCCCACCACGACGAAATGGAAATGCTCTATGTTATTTCTCCCATCATCCAAGCCTGTGACGCCATCAGCGGTGCCCGCCCAGGTGCGCGCCGAGAAATCATGCAGCAATACATCCAGCGCATCAAAGACTTGGAAAACCTGGCCCTGACCTATTCTGGCGTAGAAAAAGCCTATGCCATCCAAGCCGGCCGTGAATTGCGGGTGATTGTAGAGGCAGAAAAAGTGAGCGATGGCGACAGCGACAAGCTGAGCTTTGAAATTGCCCAGAAAATCCAGACCGAAATGACCTATCCGGGTCAGATCAAAGTGACCGTGATCCGTGAAAAGCGGGCGGTAAACGTGGCCCGATAAGGCCAAAACCATCGAAGAGACAAAAAATCTAGCCAAAAATGCGGCGCAAATGGTGGAAATCCCTACCTTTGCCGTCCGTTAAAAATAAAGTTATGAACGCAGCAGTTCAGTTTGTACACGACCAATTGACCACCAAAAAAGAATTGCCTTCTTTCAAAGCAGGCGATAATGTAACTGTCAACTACAAAATTGTAGAGGGCGGAAAAGAACGTATCCAGAGCTTCCGCGGCGACGTGATCAAGCTCCAGGGCAATGGCGCCACCGCCACTTTCACCGTTCGGAAAATTTCTGATGGTGTAGGTGTTGAGCGTCTCTTCCCCTTCCTCTCTCCCAATATCGAGTCTGTTCAATTGAACAAAGTGGGCAAGGTGCGCCGTGCCAAATTGTTCTACCTCCGCGAACGCAGTGGTAAGAGCGCCCGTATCAAGGAAAAACGCTTCTAAATTCATTCCCTACGATAGTCAAGCGAAAGCGGTGTTAAAGCTGCTTTCGCTTTTTCTTTTTCGCAAGGGGGATTGCCTTACCTTTACGCTCTAAATACACAACCATGGGTAACTTAGGATTTCAGGAACTGCTGATCATTGGTCTGGTGGTCCTGGTTTTGTTTGGTGGCAGAAAAATTCCCGAATTCATGCGTGGATTGGGAAAGGGTATTCGTGAATTCAACGATGCCAAGAACAACGTGAAAAAAGAAATTGAAGAGGGCATCAAAGAAAAAGACAACAGCCCCGCTTAGTTCCACCAAATCACTTGTTTTGTTTCCTTTCGAGTCCATCTCTGCTTACCATACAGCATTGCGAAACGGCCAAACCACCATTGTGGAGGCCGTTCGTTTTTTTCTGTCTTCCATTGAAGCAAATGCCCACCTGAATGCATTTGTAGCCGTTTATGCCGATGAAGCCCTGGCCCAGGCAGCCCAATGGGATGCCCAAAGAATGGCCGGTACACCCATGGGCGCTTTGCACGGCGTGGTAGTGGGTTTAAAAGACGTGATCGCCCACGAAGGCCATGGCTTGGGTGCAGGTTCCAAGATGTTGGCCACCCACCAAGCCCTTTACTCTGCTACTGCCGTAGAACGCCTGTTGGCAGCAGAAGCGGTCATCATTGGCCGGCAAAACTGCGATGAATTTGCCATGGGCAGCAGCAACGAAAATTCGGTTCATGGACCAGTCCGCAATGGCGTTGATTCCGAGAGAGTACCCGGGGGGTCTTCTGGCGGATCAGCCGTGGCCGTTCAAACCCATCAGTGCATGGTTAGTTTGGGTTCCGACACAGGGGGATCCGTGCGCCAACCAGCCGATTTTTGCGGCACCATCGGCTTTAAACCCAGCTATGGTCGCATCTCCAGACATGGTTTGGTGGCTTATGCTTCTTCATTTGACCAGATTGGCATTTTTGCCCACCAAGTGAGTGACATCGCTTTGGTTTTGTCGGTCATTGGGGGGCCCGATGAATGGGATGCCACAGCTGTTGAATCACCCTTGCCCCAGTTGGAACAATTATGGGCCCCCAATATTGCTTCGGCAGCTGCCAACAAGGATCAACCCCTTCGCCTGGCTTATTTTTCTACAGCCCTGCACCATCCTGCTTTGGACCCGGCCATTCAGACTGCCCTTTTGAACAGTTTTGAGGCTTTGCGCCAAGCGGGCCACAGCGTGACTGCCATTGATTTTGACTTGATGGATTATTTGGTGCCCACCTATTATGTATTGACCACAGCCGAAGCTTCCAGCAACCTCTCCCGTTATGATGGGGTCAGGTTTGGCCACCGCAGCCAAAGCCCCAACACAGACCTTTCTGATTGGTACAAAGCCAACCGCAGCGAAGGATTTGGCGCAGAAGTCAAGCGCCGTATTTTGTTGGGCACTTTTGTTTTGAGCGAAGGGTTTTTTGACGCCTATTTTACCAAAGCCCAACAAGTGCGGCAATTGTTGCACCAAAAAAACCAGGCCCTGTTCCAGGACCATGATTTTTTGCTCTCGCCCACTGTGCCCACCACGGCTTTTAAACTGGGTGAAAAAAGCAAGGACCCGATTGAAATGTTTTTGGCCGATATCTATACGGTTTATGCCAATTTGGTGGGCATTCCAGGCATTTCGCTTCCCCTTTACC
>RDYY01000219.1 GCA_004293505.1 Sphingobacteriia bacterium
CAAGGGTTTGTGGATGGCCACAAAAAACCAAGCAAAGACATCAATGAACAAAGCAATGCCCAGGAACATGAAGCAGCAAGCGATCACAAAAAATTTCATCACGCGGGCATACACTTTGGGGGCTTGGTCCGATTCGCTTTGTTTGAAAAAAAAGGGTTCTGCCGCCATGCGAAAAGCTTGGATCAAAATCGTGATCAAAACCGCCAGGCGGTAGATGTTGCCAAATATGCCCAATTCGTGTTTGGCTGCTTCGGGGGGCAGGTCTACTACGTGTTGGTAAATGAGCCTGCTGAGCATGTCATTGACCATCCCCCCCATGCCCACAATGATCAGGGGATAGGCATAGCGCATCACTTTGATCCAAAGCTTTTGGTCAAACTGAAACCGGATCTGGCGAAATTCAGGCAACAACAAGCAACAGGTCAAAAAAGATCCTGCCAAATTCCCCAACAAATAATAACCAATGCCCATGCCGTTTTGGGTAAAAATAGCCAGGGCCGAGCCGGGATCTTGTGCCACACGGGCGGGTACCCAACCCAAGAAAAACAAAACCGTGAACAGGTTCACCAAGATGCTCGACAGCCTGACCAGGGCATATTTCTTGGGTTGGTTGTGCAGGCGCAAACGGGCAAAAGCCAAAGTGCTCAAAGCATCCAAGAACACAATGCCCAACATCCATTGCAGGTATTCGGGGTGGGCTTCTAATTTGGTCCAGGCCACCAATTGGGGTTGTAAAAACCACAGCAAAGCGGCAAACACAAGGCTGGATCCCAACAATGAAATGGACAAGGTATTGTAGAGGGCGGGTCCTTTTTCTTCTTTGCTGAACCGGAAAAAAGCGGTTTCCAATCCATAAGTGAAGACCACATTCAAAAAGGGGATCAATGCATAGATCTGGGTCAGGTCAGCTGTTACCGCAGGCTGGGCAAAAAACAAAGGCAGGGAAAGGTTCATCAAATAACCCAAGAATCGAGCAGCAATGGTAGGCAGTCCATACCAGAGCGTTTGGGAAGCCAATTGTTTAACAGCCATAGATCACCAGCAGGGTTAGGGCGTGAAATTACATCAGTTTGGCTATTGGTGGTTGTCTGCTGGGGCGGTGTGCCGAAAAGCTTGTCCGGGTGGCGCAAAAGCGGGGTTGGTCAAGAAGCTGGTATCGGTCAAGGTATTCAAGAAAGCCCGGAGTTGACCAATTTCATAATTGCTCAACGCCAAGGGTTGTTTCAACAGCGGATCGGTTTGAGGAACAGATCGCAGGTTTTTGCGGTAGTGCTCAAATACATTCATCAAAGAAAAAAATCGGCCATCGTGTCCGTATGGATAACTCACGGTGACGTTGCGCAAAGAAGGGACTTTAAAAGAAAGGGAGTCGGCCGACAAACCTGTGATGCGCATGCGGCCACTGTCTTGTAGAAAAAGGTCTTTGGTCATGCCGGTGTTGCGAAAACTAAAATCGGTGAACAAAGGGGGCTGGTGACAAACAGCACATTTTTGCAAAAAAATGGCTTCACCCAATTGCTCGGGCAAACTAAATTGGGCTTCTCCTCTTTTTACTTTGTCGTATCGGCTGTTGTCACTGACCAGGGTCAACATGAATTGGCTCAGGGCCTTGCCCAATCTTTGGGTATTGATGGTGGGGTCGCCAAAAGCTGCTTTGAAAGCTTTGCGGTATGATTCGTTCTTGCGCAGTTTCTCCAAGACCTCATTCAAATCAGCCCCCATTTCTTGGTGTGAAGTGACCGGCGCCAAAAACTGTAGGTCCAAGTGGTTGATGCCCCCATCCCACATGAAGCTGGGCATCCAAGCCAAATTGTACAAAGCAGGGGCATTGCGAAAACTCACTTGCCCTTCTACCCCATGGGACAGGGGATGGTCAAAAGTATTGAAAGCCCCAAATTGTTGGTGACAAGAACCACAGGAGAGACTGGAATCCTTGCTCAAAATTTCGTCGTAAAACAAGGTCCGGCCCAATGCTATGCCTTCTTCTGTCAGTGGATTTTTTTGAAAATCATACACAGGTTGGGGCCAACCAGCAGGGATTTTGAAAGGGCGTTTTTTGGGAACAAAATATTGAACCGCCCAGGCACTGCAGAGCAAGGCTGTAGCCAACAAGCTAGCAATCATCCATTGCCCTTTGTTTTTCATGGCTGTGGGGACTTTGGTACAAAGAGGCCAAAAACTTGGGCTGCGTTGTCTGCCAATAAAACAGCCAATGCACCGGGTTGGTGACATACCGCATATTGGCCAATGCGGATGGCGTGTTGGGCGTCAAAGACCTTGGACCATTCGGCTTGTAAACTGATCTGGGTGCGTTGCTGGTGGGTGTCGGCTACAAAAGGAAAAACCAATTGGCGTTGGGTTACATGGGGTGGTTGGTAACCACCAATGTCGTAGTTAAACCTTTCCCCAGCTGTGGCCGCCGCCGCCGAAGTGCCGCTGAGTTTGACGTGCACATAGCCCGTGTTCCAAGTCCAAAACATGCCCTTGGCAGGGTCCAAATCACCCGTTTGAATGCCTTGTCTGTTCACCGCCGGGTCTACCCCCAATTGGATCACCAAGCTTTTTATACCAACAGGTGAAGGGCCTGTAAATTGAACAGTGGCAGGACCGGTTAAACCATCCAACAAAAAATGCTGGTTGCTCAGTAAAACCGTGTCTCCATTGGTTTTTACCCCCCTGATGCGAGAAAAATACCAGCGGCATTGGTTCCAGTGCAAAGCCTCTCCCCACTCGTTCAAATACAAGCTATCGCGTTGCAAGGGCCTGCCATTGAAAAAAGAATGCACGGTTATTTCATAGCTTGTTTTTCCTGTTTGGCCCAACAAGTTTCCACTGATCATACAACACAATAGCGCCAAGAGATGTCCTATCTTCATGCCCTAAATTTCGGACAAAACCAGCTACCATGCGCGTGGTGATTCAAAGAGTTTTATCGGCTTCTGTTGTTGTGGCTGGCCAAACCGTCGGCGCCATTGGGCCGGGCTTGTTGGTTTTGGCTGGATTTGTGGCCCAAGACCAAGCTACTGACCTAGAATGGATGAGCAAAAAAATTACCCAATTGCGCATTTTTGACGATGCAGCAGGAACCATGAATTGTTCCGTCCTGGACACCCAGGGATCCCTCTTGGTCGTCAGCCAATTCACTTTGCATGCATTGACCCAAAAAGGCAATCGACCATCTTATGTTCGGGCAGCCAAACCGGAGCAAGCGGTGCTGTTGTACGAAGCCTTTAAAATGCAATTGGAAAAAGACTTGGGGCGTTCCATTGCCAGTGGCCAATTTGGCGCCGACATGCAAGTGAGCTTGGTCAACAATGGCCCCGTTACCATCATCATGGACACAGAAAACAGGACCATTTAGGTCCTGTTTGAGTGCTTGTGAAAAAAAGTATTGTATTTATACTTTAAAGAAGAGCAAGTGCGGTGAAAACAATTCCAATAACCAAACCTGCTATGGCAAGCCCTTTGCCTTTTTCTCCTCTTTTCTTGATTTGGCCCAATGCAATGGCACTAAATATGATACCCAATGGGGGAACTAAAATGCCACAAACAAAACCGGCAATGGCCCATCCATTGGTGCCTGCATCCCCTTTGCTTTCATAATCTTTGTACTCGTTTAGGATTTTTACGAATTGTTTCTTTTTCAATTTGAATCCAGCCTTTTCAAAAAAGGTCATCTTTCTACCTAAAAAAGCTTCTGCATCTGCGGTTGTCAATTTTTTAGAGTATACCAACTCTTTTTTTGCCTCAGCTTCTTTTACCAAAGCTGTTTCGTTCTCTTTGACCAGTGAAGGAATAGCCCCCAGGACGGATGAAATGGTGATAAAACTGAAAAACACAAAACCAAGGAGATTTTTTTTCATATTTTCAAATTTCTTGAAATTAATGTTTTTTATCACACAGTAAAAATCAATATGCATTTAAGTGAAGCACAAAAGCAAGTTGACCAATGGATCCAAACCATTGGGGTTCGCTATTTCAAAGAATTGACCAACCTGGGCATTTTGATGGAAGAAGTGGGCGAACTCAGCCGCTTGATGGTGCGCCAATATGGGGAACAATCTTTCAAAACCTCAGACCAAGGAAAGGATTTGGGCGATGAGATGGCCGATGTGCTCTGGGTCCTGATTTGTTTGGCCAACCAAACCGGGGTCAACCTGACAGAAGCGTTTGAAAAAAACCTGGCCAAGAAAACCCAACGCGACAAAGATCGCCACCGCGAGAATCCCAAATTGGGCTAAGCCGTTCTAAAGTTTACAAAGGCTTTTTCTTACTGGCCACTAATTTTTCAATCTCTGCCACTGTTCGGGGAGAAGCAGCGGAAAAGTTGCGGTTTCCTTTTTCGGTGATCAAAATATCGTCTTCAATGCGCACCCCAATGTTCCACCATTTGACATACCCGGTTGAAAAGGACTGTTCCCCCTGGGACCCAGGTCATGGACATCCAATCCCAAATGGTGAGAAGTGCCATGGGGAAAATATTGACGGGCTTCTGCTTCATTGGCCGCTATGCCCAAACGAATCAAACCCCGGTTGATGACCCTGCGCGAAATGACATCAGTGATGCTAAAAGGGTTTCCGGGCACACAGGCAGCAATGGCAGAATCTTGGGCAGCCAAGACCAATTCATAAATGATTTTTTGTTCGGGGCTGAACTTGCCATTGGCAGGGACGGTGCGGGTAACATCGGCGGTATAGCCATGGTATTCTGCGGCACAATCACTCAACAAGAGCTCACCGTTGTTGATGCGTTTTTTGTTGGTAACATAATGCAACACACAGGCATTGTCGGCCGCCCCATTGATGCTGGGATAGCCAAAAAATTCTGCTCCATTGATCTTGAATTGGTATTCCATGATGGCTTGGGCTTGGTACTCTGTCATGCCTGGTCTGATTCCAGCCATGACGGCATTGTGTCCTGCACAAGACATGGCCGTTGCCTTTTCCAACAGCTTGATTTCTTCGGGTGTCTTGATCGCCCTCAGTTGGGTCATGATTTGAACCGTTTTGCTGGGCGCCAAAGGTTTGGCTTGGGCTTTCAGCCATTGGTCCAATTGGGTGGCCATTTGCGAAAGGGCGTCGCGGGTACGGGGATAGGTTTCCAAAACTGTTTCCCTTTGGTATAGGCTCAAGACCGTATCAATGGCTGCAGCTGGAAACGCTTTTGGGTCAAAAGCTGAATTGAGCAATACGGTCTCCCAACCCCAACGGGCTTTGACGCCTTCTACGCCCAAAATTTTTCCGGTCCACAATTCTTTTTGGGGATCACGGGCTTGTACAAACAGAAATTCGGTACTGGTTTTTCCGCCCAAGGTCACGGGTTCTTTGAAAAGCAAGAGGGCTGAATTGGGTTCTTCCAACCCTGTGAGGTAGTAAAAATTTTTGTTTTGGGCATAGGGATAATCCACGTCATCATTGCGCAAACGTACCTGGGAAGCAAAGAAGACGGCCATGCTGCGGGCAGGCATAGCGGCTTTGAAAGCGGCTCTTCTGTCGGCATGAAAAGCCGGACTCAAGTGGTCGTCGGGGTATAAGCTGGTTTGTTGAAACAGGGCTTGGGCCGATGCCAAGCATGCCCAACCCAGGCCCAGCAGCAGAAAGAGTTGTTTTTTCATGCCATCAAATTATGGCATTTTGGTGGAGGGGCCCAGATTTTGTCCCGGCAGCAGGATTGCTTATTTTTGCCGCCTTATGACCACCAACGCCGAAAATCTTTTTCAAGCCATCATTTCCCACGCCAAAGAATATGGTTTTGTGTTTCCCAGTAGTGAGATCTATGATGGCCTGAGTGCTGTGTACGATTATGGTCCCCATGGTGCAGAATTAAAGAAAAACATCCGTGACCATTGGTGGAAGGCCATGACCCAATTGAATGAAAACATTGTGGGCATTGACGC
>RDYY01000220.1 GCA_004293505.1 Sphingobacteriia bacterium
CTGAAACAAAACCAATTTGAATTTGACCACTGCACGGTGCTCAACACGGTTTTGATGGGCCACAAGCGCCTCATGGATGTGATGCAAGAAAAAGATGCCCTTTATGCCAAAGAAGATTTTACAGAAGAAGATGGCATGAAAGCCGGCGAATTGGAAGCTGAATTTGGCGAAATGGGGGGCTATGAAGCCGAGAGCAATGCGGCCAGTTTTCTCAATTCTTTGGGCGTGGGCGATGAATTACACCAAAGCCTGATGAGTGAAATTCCCTCTAATTTAAAAGTGCGGGTGCTCTTGGCCCAAGCTTTGTTTGGCAACCCTGATATCTTACTCTTGGATGAACCCACCAACGGCTTGGACATTGAAACCATTGGTTGGTTGGAAAACTTCTTGGCCGATTATGAAAACATTGTTTTGGTGGTAAGCCATGACCGTCACTTTTTGGATACGGTCTGTACCCACGTGGCCGATGTGGACCGCGCCAAAATCAAGGTCTTTACTGGTAACTACACATTCTGGTACGAGTCTTCTCAGTTGATGAGCCGCCAGATCAACGACAAGAACAAGAAAAACGAAGAGAAGCGCCAAGCCCTTTTGGATTTCATTGCCCGATTCAGTGCCAATGCGTCCAAGAGCAAGCAAGCCACTTCTCGTAAAAAGGCTTTGGAGAAACTCACCATCGAAGAAATTGAACCCTCTAACCGCAAATACCCAGGCATTATTTTCCAGCCCTTGCGCGAAGTGGGCAACCAAATCCTCAACATTGAAAAATTGGGCAAATCGGTGGATGGCCGGGTGCTATTTAACCAAGTTTCTTTCAGTGTGAACAAGGGCGAAAAAATTGCTTTCCTCAGCAAGGATCCTTTGGCCGTTACGGCCTTCTTTGAAATCATTGCCGAAAAAGCAGCCCCAGACAGTGGCAAATTGGAGTGGGGTACCACCATTACCAAAGCATATTTGCCCCAAGAGAACAGTGAATTTTTTACCGAAGGGTTGGGCTTAATGGAATGGTTGCGCCAATACGTACCACCCCATGTGACCGATGCCGACGAACCCTTTTTGCGAGGCTTTTTGGGCAAAATGCTTTTCAGTGGCGACGACATTGCCAAGAAAACCAATGTGCTGTCGGGGGGAGAAAAAGTGCGTTGCATGGTCAGCCGCATGATGTTGCAAAACCCCAATGTGGTGATTTTGGACCAACCCACCAACCACTTGGACTTGGAATCCATCCAAAGTTTCAACGAAGGCTGTCAAACCTTCCCCGGCATTGTCTTGATCACTTCCCATGACCACACTTTCATGCAAACCGTGGCCAACCGCATCATTGAGCTGACCCCCAAGGGCATCATTGATCGTTTGATGACTTATGACGAGTACATGGAAGACGCGCGGGTGCAAGAATTGCGGGCAGAATTGTACGCCTAAGCACAAAGCCCCTTCACCGCTTTTTGTGTGTGCATAATGGTTTGGTGCTTATCTTAAGGGCCTAAACCAACTGCTATGCGATCTTTGCTTTTGGCTGTGCTGACCAGCTTGATGGCTTTCTCGGCCCCAGCCCAAGACCTGTCTTATTATTTGCCCAAGAATGTCAGTTTCAACCCTGCTATTCCCACCCCGGCTTCGGTGATTGGGCACGAAGTGGGAGAGTGGCACATTACCCATGACCGCTTGGTGCAATACATGAAGGCCTTGGATGCCGCATCGGACCGAATTAGTTTGCAAGTCATGGGCACCACTCCCGAAACCCGGCCCCAAATTGCCCTGCTGATCACCTCTACCCAAAACCAAGCCCGTTTAGAACAAATCAGGCAAGAACATTTGTTGCTGTCCGATCCCAAGCGCAGTGCCGATGCTAATTTGGCCAACATGCCTACCGTGGTATGGATGGGACACAGCATCCACGGCAATGAGCCCTCTGGCGCCAATGCAGGCTTGTTGACCGCTTATTATTTGGCTGCCGCCCAAGGACCGGCCATTGAAGCCCTGCTCAACCAGGTGGTGGTGGTCTTTGATCCTTCCTTTAACCCAGATGGCTTGCAAAGATTTGCCACTTGGGTCAACAGCAACAGGGGCCAAACCTTGGTATCTGATCCCGCCTCTCGCGAATTAAATGAAGCCTGGCCAGCAGGTCGTTTTAACCACTACCTGTTTGACTTGAACAGGGATTGGTTGCCCGCCCAACACCGGGAAAGCCAAAATCGCTTGAACCTCTTCCATGCTTGGAAGCCCAATATTTTGACCGATCACCACGAGCAAGGCAGCAATGCCAGTTTCTTTTTTCAACCGGGCGTACCTTCTCGGGTCAATCCCAATACACCTGCCCGCAACCAAGAATTAACAGCGGCCATTGGCAACTACCACGCCAAAGCTTTTGACAGCATTGGGTCTTTGTATTTTACCAAAGAGGGCTATGACGATTTTTATTATGGCAAGGGATCTACCTATCCTGACATCAATGGGGCGGTGGGTATTTTGTTTGAACAAGCCAGCAGCCGCGGGCATTTGCAAGAAACCGACAATGGATTGTTGGCCTTTCCCTTTACCATCCGCAACCAATTCAATGCTGCATTGTCTACCTTGGCAGCTGCCCAAGGTTTGCGCAAAGAACTCTTGACCTTCCAAAGGGATTTTTACAAAGACGTGGTCAAAGAAGGGGCTGCTTTTCCGGTGAAAGGATATGTGATTGGGGACGAGGCCGACCAAGGCCGGACCCAGGTTTTTGTACAAATGATGCTGCGCCACCAAGTACAGGTCTATCCCCTGAGCAAAGACCTGAGTACCGATGGCAAAAATTTCAAAGCTGGAAAAGCATTTTATATCCCAACGGCCCAGCCCCAATTTAAAATCATCAAAACAGCTTTTGAAAAGACTTTTGAGTACAAAGACTCTTTGTTTTACGATGTCACATCTTGGACCTTGGCTTTGGCTTTTGGTTTGCCCCATGCCGAGATCAAAGCGGCTGCTCCCGAAACGGGTGCTGCCCTCAGTACCTTGAAACCCTTGGGACTGAATACCCACCACCTCAACAACACCTATGCTTATGCCTTTCGTTGGTCCGAGTTTTTGGCGCCCAAATTGCTGTACACTTTGCAAAGCAAAGGGCTGATGGCCAAAGTAGCTACCCAGAAATTCAAGATGATGGTCAATGGCAAAGAAGAAGCGTTTGATTACGGGACCATCATCATCCCAGTTGGTTTGCAAACCCGCAAAGGCGAGGTCTTGGCCAACCTGATAGACGATTGCGTAGGCAACAGTGGCGTTGAAGTCTTTGCCCTTCCTTCTGGCATGGCCAGTGGCGGCATTGATTTGGGTTCGGGTAGTTTCTTGCCCGTGAAAACCCCGCGCATCATGATGTTCAGTGGGGCTGGGACCACACCCACCGACGTGGGAGAAATCTGGCACTTGCTGGATACCCGCATGCAAATACCCGTGACATTGGTAGATGTGGACCGTTTCAATGCCATCAACCCTGCGCGCTATACCACGATTATCATGGCTTCTGGGGCTTACAATAATTTGGACAAAAATGCCCAAGAGAAACTGCGTACCTGGGTCAGTGCGGGTGGCACTTTGGTGGCCACAGAAGACGCTGTAAAATACTTGGCCGACAATGGGTTTACCAAAGTAAGTTTTAGGCCTACAGCCGAGAAACGCGACTCCAGCATTAGTTTGCCCTGGAACCTGCGCTCGGATGAATCCCGTGCCAAGGACATGGCTGGATCTTTGTTTGAAGCCCGATTGGACATGACCCATCCCTTGGGCTATGGCTATACCCAACCCATGGTTACTGTTTTTAAATCCAATACCCTTTTCATGAACAAGTCTGCCAGTTTGTATGGTACTCCAGTACAATACACCGAGAATCCCTTGCAAAGTGGCTATCTCTACCGCGGCTACAAGAACGCTGTTAAATCGGCCGCAGCTGTAAACGTAGACAACTTGGGCCGTGGCCGGGTCATTTCACAAGTTGACAATTTGAATTTCCGTGCCTTTTGGTTGGGTACGGCCAAATTATTCATGAACGCCCTCTATTTTGGGGACTTGATTCGATAAAGCCTATTGGCCCTTGAACCATTTAGCACAGCAGGGACCGGGTTCCTGCTGTGCTGGCTTTGGGGCTTTTTTTGTACTTTCGAATTCGGTCATGAAGCGTTCGAAACTATCTTTTTCCAGCATTTTTTTGGTGGTTGCCTGCTTGGTGGTGGTGATGGCTATTTTGTATTTGAACGTCATCAACAACCGCAGCTTGATCAATTTAAAAGCTTCGGCAGATACGGTAGAAAACCAGTACCGCCAATTGGCTTTGTTGCGCAAGACCCATGAATCCTTGAATGAATCGGCAGAAGCACACCATTTGTATGCTTTAACCAATGACGCCAAGGAAGCGCAGCGTGC
>RDYY01000221.1 GCA_004293505.1 Sphingobacteriia bacterium
GGCCAGCCGTTAAACCATTCCCTCCTACCACCAAAAACCAATTCAACTTTTTGAACCCAGGAATTTTATTGGTCAACCAACCGTTCAAATGGTATTCCAAGTGCGCATTTGAAAAGAACGAGGCCGTATTGCTGTAACGGTAATATCCAGCCAGTTGAAACCGGTTCAAATAACTGTTGGCAAAAATGGTTTGGTTGCCCAAAAAATGGTTCAAATCGGGTGTATACACAGCGTTTGATTGAAAAAAGCCCCCCATGGCCAACCGGTATTGCAAGCGCCCCCCCAATTTCATGTTCAGGTCATCTTCAACCGCAAACCGCCAGCGGGAAAAATCCACATCGCTGCCCAAAATTCCTTTGATGCCCTGGGTGATGGCAGCAGAAAAGCTGGGCCATCGAGAACCCAAAAACACTTTGCGGTCAGGGTATTCAATGTATTTGGCACCAGGCCGCCAACTGAGGCCTAGGGTTAACTGAGCAGCTTGGTGTCTTGCCATGGGAGATTTCAAGAGTTCAGTTGGATAATTGGGTGTAAATGAACGGTCGTTCTTGTCTACCCAACTGATCATGCGGGGCAAATTGTCCAGAGCAAACCGATCTTGAAATTGGAAATTGGCATTCCAGGTCAATCCATTGCCCAAACCCTGCCCCCAGGCCACTCGGAAAAAATTGGCTTCGTAAATTTTGAGGAAATTTTGCTCGGCCAACAAAGTATAAATCAAATTAGCCCGGTTGGTGATGGGCTCCGCATTGTTGTATTGGAAGACTTTTCGGCCACCCGCCAAAGTCAACTGTTGAATGTATTTTTTGCCAAAGGTATAAGTGGCAGACAGGTTGGGATTAAAATGGGCATTGGCCAGACCATATCTCAGTTCAGGTCTGATGCTTAAACTTTTACGACCCTCCCATGATTTGGTCAACACGGGATCAAATCGCAGAACACCCCCTTCTACCGTGTTGTATGTAAAAGTACTGAGCAATGAGCCATAACTGATGTCAATTTTCTTTTTGCGTATGGTATAATCCTGACCCGTTACAAGAATGCCCAACGGCCGGATCCGGTTGTTTTTCCGGTCCAAAGAATCCAAATAGCGGGGGTCTTTGCGGAGGGTCTCCAAACTGTCCTTTTTTTGGTAATCTCTTTTTTCCTCAACCAACAATGGCAGGGGCCGCAGACTGTCCCAATAAGCCAAACTTTTTTTGTTGGCACTGTCTTGGTACTTCAACAAAGTGCTGGTAAAATATTTGGTGCCAAATCGGGGTGCCAAATCGTATTTGTCATAGACCTGGATGAAACTACCAAAAAAGTCAAACCCAAAAAACTTCCCCGCGGGGGCAATCAATTGTTGTTTCACCACCCAAGCACTGCCAATCGGGACAAAAATTTGTTGCAATTGCAAAGTGTCCAAGAATTGCATCTGCTGGTCTTTCAAAACAGTCAAATCTACACTTTGCAAGCGCCATTGGTTTTCAATGATGTTGATGTAGCCAGAAAACAAAGGCTCATATTTCCTTTTGGGGATGACTTTGATGCGGGAAATTTCTAACCCATTCTCATAAAAACTTCCCTTGAATTGATACCGATAAAATTGCAAAGCATTGTCGGCCAAAGGTGAGACAAAGCCACGGGGATTCAGGTTTCGCCCCAACGTGATGTTGTTCTCATAAAAAGAGATGATCTGGGGGTTGCTGAATCCATAGCCATCACTTTGGCCGCTCAATTTGGTAGAAATCACTTCAATTTTTTTGCGGTTGGGCTCTTGCACCGAGTAATTGGCCAGGGTCTCAGACAATAGCAACATTTTTCTTTTGCTGCTGTCGCCGTCTTCAAAATCAACTTTTTGGCCCAGGAATTTTTTGGGGTAATCCCTCAGCTGCAGCTGCCCTTTGATGTAAACTTCGCAAGTAAATTGACGATTTTCTGTCCGGTGCACCTCTCGGGCGGCGATGGCTTTTCGAATGATGGCATAAGCTGGGTCTTCTCCACCTGCCACTACCACCACATCATTCAAAGTATAGGTTTGGGGCGACAAAACAAAATCCAAGGTTTGGTTCACCCGCCCCATGTTCAGCTTTAATTCTTTTGTGGTGTAACCAACATATTGGGCCACCAGCGTGTATTGCCCTGGTGACAATTCAATGGCATAAGCACCGTCTTTGTTGGCGGTAACGCCTCGACTGCTACCCTTTATTTGGATAGAAGCAAAAGGCAAAATTTTGCCTTCTTCGGTTTTAATTTGACCTGTCAACAAAGCCGCATCCACCCAAAAAGGAAGCAACAAACACCAAAGAAAAAACCATGTTCGCTTCACCACGTTCTTATTCACCATGTAGCAATTTTATACAAGATGAAACAAAAAATGCCGGACCATGGTTCCAGCATTTTAAAGATTCGTTAAAACTGGGCCATTAAGATGGGATGCGTTCTTGCCAAGCCAACATGCCACCTACTACGTTCACCGTGTTTTTAAATCCCATGGTGTCCAAGATCATACAAGCTTGTCCACTGCGGTTGCCACTTCTGCAGTAGAGGTAAACCGTTTCTTCCTTTAAATTTTCAATGTCATCAATCTGCATGGTTTGAATTTGGCCCAAGGGCAACAGTAGCCCACCAATGTTAAAATCGGCGTGTTCTTGGGGTTCTCGAACGTCTACCAAATGAATGGATTCGCCTGCATCAAGCTTGGCTTTGAGGTCTTCTACTGTAATGGTCTGCATAGTCATTATTGTTGTTGGGTAATGGCGGATGTGGTGTCTTTAATGGGGGGTGTTTCACTGATGAAGACATCAATGATTTGACCAGATTTTATTTTATTGGGAACTTTCTCTCCATTGGGACCCAGCTGGTCTGAAAACAAGAGGGGAGACTGTTTGATCACAAAGGCTTTGGCACTGTCCTTGACAGGTTCAGTGGCCACCACAGCACCCATGCTGATGCCCAAAGAAACCAAGTATTTTTTGGCCTCTTCTAAACTCAGTCCCACCAAGTCTGGTACGTCCATGTCACCCTCTCCTATGCCGCTTCCTAACACAAAACTGATGACGCTTCCCAAAGGAATTTTGGTGCCGGGTGCAATGGGCACTTCATTGTATCGCTGTTCCAAAACAGCATTGCGGGCAAAATCAGGCCGGTAAGTCACATAACCCAACTTCAACCCCATGCTTTGTAAATACAACTCCGCGCTCCGCAAAGAAAACCCTGCCAGGTTTGGCATTTCCACCAAAGGAGGAATGGCCCGGTTGATGGTCAAATAAATGGTTCTGCCTGTTTTCACCACTGCATCCGCTTCAGGTGATTGGCGAATGACTGCTTGTTTGGCAACCGAATCGATGAAAACAGAATCTTGAATGACAACGGCAAACCCCTTGTCTTCTAATATTTTTTGGGCAGCCAAAATATGTTGCCCTTCCACAGCAGGCACTTTTTCAAATTGCCCATAACCAGTGATCAGGTCCAAGGAAAAAAAGAATCCTGCCACCAATACGATCAAACCCAAAATACCTGCCAGTACATTGACCCAAAGTGGTTTATCGGTGATGAATTTGAACAAAAGACGAATGGTTGAAAATTGAAAATAGGCAATTTATGGGTTGATCAAGCCGGCAGGGGAAGTGCCTGCTGAATCAGGGCTGAATAAAAGTCTTGCAAAGACATGTTTTTGGCGCGCACTTGTTGCGGTATCACGGATGCCGCACTTTGACCAGGCACTGTATTGACTTCCAACATATAGGCTTGGTCTTTGGCCTCGTCATAAATAAAATCAATGCGAACCACCCCGCGGCAATTGAAAATTTCATATACCCTTTTGGCTGCTGCAGACAAGACTTCATGCAGGTGGGCACTGATTTGCGCAGGTGTAATTTCAGTGCTCTTTCCTTGGTATTTGGCTTCAAAATCAAAGAAATCATTCTCTGACTTGATTTCGGTAATGGGCAATACTTCTATCAGGTTGCCTTGTTTGAAAACACCAATGGTAAATTCTCGGCCACTGATGAATTCTTCTACCAATAGCTGTGCGTCTTCGCGAAAAGCCTTTTCCAAAGCAGGCTCCAATTCTTGGGCTGCGTTCACTTTGCTCATGCCTATGCTGCTTCCCCCACTGTTGGGTTTCACAAAGAGGGGTAAACTGAGTTGTGCCAAAATGGTTTCAGGAGCTACAGGCGTGTGCCGGAATAAATGCAGGGAGCGGGCCACATGGATACCCCCAAATGCAGCAACCGCTACAGTATAGCGCTTGTTCATGGTCAAGGCAGAAGTAGCCGCATCACAGCTGGTATAAGGGATACCCAAGAAATCAAAATAGCCTTGTAATTTTCCATCCTCACCTGGGGTACCATGGATGCACATCAGGGCCAAGTCAAACTTGGTTTTT
>RDYY01000222.1 GCA_004293505.1 Sphingobacteriia bacterium
GCGCTTTTTTGTTGGTACAAAGTAGTATAGCGTTCAACATCTCGCTTGGCTACCTGCCAAGCTGCTGCTGCTTGTACCAATTGCGCCTCTACTTGTCCGCGTTTGGCTTCTACATCTTGTGCGTTCACTTGAACCAACAATTGTCCTTGTTTAACTTGTTGACCCTCTGCCACCAAAAACTTAGTGATGGTGCCCATGACGCGTGCAGACAATGCCACCGATTGAAGGGCTTCTACTTTTCCGGTTAAGGACAGGGATTGGGGTTGGCTGTTTCCTGCAACCGTAAACAATTCAACCGTGACCGTGTCATGGTCAACCAACGGTGTTGTTGCTGGCGCAGTGCCACAAGATGACAGGCCCAAACCTGTGGTCAGCAGCAGTAAAAAAAAGAAGGGAGAAATCTTATTCATTTGATTTGGTTTGACGGGTTAAAAATTGGTAGTGGGCAAAAGCGGTTTGTTCCATCCATTTGGCCTGTTCCATGCCCAATTTTTGTTGGGCCAATTGCACTTGGGCTTGCAGGACCAATTGGGTAGAAGACAACCCTTGTCCAAACCTGTTTTCAACAATGCGCAAAGCCTCTTGTGCTTGCTGAACGGCTTGTACCTGTTGCTTTTGTTGGAATTGGGCCGACTGCATTTTCCGGGCTACTTGTTGCAGGGCCAGTGCAGATTGTTCTACTTGTAAAAGGTATTGTTGGTCCAGCTTTTGCTTTTCCAATTGTTGGGAGGCCAATTTGGTTTTGGTCTGGTGTCCATTTAAAATATCCCAGGACAATTGTAAGCCAGCAAAATAGTTTCCAGCACCAAAACCCAAGGCTTTGGCATCATTGCGTTGGTATTGTGCTACGCCATTCAAACGGGGCAACCAAGCATTGCGGGTAGAAGCAATGGCCAATTCCTGCGTGGTGGCTGCTTTTTTAAGCCACAACAAATCGGCCCTTTCCAAGGGAAGGTCCTTGTCCAAGCTAATGGGGGCCACCAGAGAAAGGGGAAGAGGTGCATATACCACTCCCATGGGGGCGTGCATCATTTGACCCAGCGCATCCGATACATCTGCTATTTGCCGCTCACACTCGTAAACCTGTGTCTCTGTGCTTTTCACTTGAACCCCCACCATCAATAGGTCAGAAGATGGCAATAATCCTTGTTCAAATTTGTGTTGGGCTTGGGCATGAAAAGCCTCCATGGTGGCCAAGGCTTGTTGGGCCACTTTTTTGGTAGCCACCAAAAATTGCAGTTGCAAAAAAACTTCCGTTACCTGGGCTTCCAAAGCTTCTCCCATTCGCTGGGTTTGCAATGTTGCCATTTCGGATTGGCCCGCTAAAATTTTTCGGTACATCCACTTGTCTGCATTGATCAAGGGTTGAAGCCATTGCAATTGGGTTTGAAAAAGGGCCACGTTTCCGGGATGGTTGAGCAAATCAGGATTAAAATCTGAGGCTTTTACTTGGGCTTGTTGCAATTTGAAACCAAAAGCATTCAGGGGATTGTTGGTTTGGTAGGCGCTGTAGCTGAATTGCAACTGCGGCATCCATACGGCCTTGGCTTGTTGCGTGTTGTTGCGTGCCATGGCCACATCAACTTGCGCCAACCGTAGTTGTAAATTGTTGTTGCGGACCCTGGCCAACGCGGAGTCTAATGACAGGGGAATGGGTGAGGAAGGCTGCCCTGTAGCCTTGCCAAAAACTACGAACACAAACCCCAACAGGAAAAACAGGGGCCTTGAAAAAACTACCATAGTGTCTAATGTTTAAGACACGAAAGTAGAAGCCCCATTTGGGGTAGAAGGTAACTTAAGTCACAATGGGATCAGTTGCTGTCAGGCTTTTTATGTGGATGGGGAGGAGCGCCATGGTTGCGTGGGCCTCTTCCACCATTGCCGCCACTGCGATGTTGGCCGTTGCCTCCCTGGCGATGACCGCCACCTTGGCGAGAGCCTCCTCCGTTGCGTTGTCCGCCTCCCCCAAAACCTGGCTTGCTGCGGCGTTGCTGTGGCGCATACTCCGGTGCTGGCCCCAAATCTTCGGGGATGGGGGCTTTCTCTACGGTTTTGTCAATCAATTCTTCGATGCGGGCAAAATTGCGTTGCTCCATTTCACTCACCAAGGTATAGGCCGATCCTGTTCCTGCAGCACGGGCGGTGCGGCCAATGCGGTGCACATAGTCTTCGCCATCGTGGGGCACATCGTAATTGATGACCAATTCAATGTCTTCAATGTCAATGCCGCGGCTGAGTACATCGGTGGCCACCAAAATTTTGGTGCGGCGGTTGCGGTAATCTTGCAAGACTTGTTCGCGCGTGGTTTGGTCCAGGTCGGAATGAATTTCTTCTACGGAGAAGCGGGCTTTTTTCAAGGCGGCTGCCAATTGCTTGACCGCTTGTTTTTTGCTGCAGAAAACAATCACACGGGTATAGTCTTTCTCTTGCAACAAGAATTTGATGAGGGGCATTTTTTGTGGCTCATACACCACAAAAGCCTTTTGCACAATGGCTTCTGGCGGACGCGAAATGGCAATGCTGATTTCCAAAGGGTTGTGCAAGAGCTTGCGGGCCAAGTCGCGCATGCGGGGCGGCATGGTGGCCGAGAACAAAAGGTTTTGCCTTTGTTTGGGCAGGTAGCCAATGATTTTCATGATGTCGTCATGAAAGCCCATGTCCAACATGCGATCGGCCTCGTCCAACACCAAATACCGGACATCGCTCATTTTAACATAGCCCATGTTCAGGTGGGAAATCATGCGGCCTGGGGTACAGACCACCATGTCTACGCCACTGCTGAGGGCTTTTTTCTCGGTCACAAAAGAACTGCCATCGCCACCGCCATACACGGCAATGCAACTGACATCGGTAAAATAACCCAACCCTTCCATGGTCTCGGCAATCTGAATGGCCAATTCGCGCGTGGGCACAATGATGAGGGCATTGATTTGGTGCGCGTCGTGCGGTATGGTCAATAGCTTGTGGATGATGGGCAATAAAAATGCCGCTGTTTTACCGGTACCTGTTTGTGCAGAGGCAATGATGTCACGCCCATCTAAAATGGGCTGCATGACTTGTGCTTGAACGGGGGTGGCTGTTTCGTATCCCATGGACGAGATGCCGTCCATTAATCTTTCGTCTAAACCGAGTGAAGTAAATTGCAAAGTAAATGGTTATGGTTTCCAGGTGGCAACTTCTGCTGCCAATTGTTCCTGGACCTGTGTAAAATATCTTTTGAAAAGTTCCAAGGCATCGGGAAGGGCTTCTAAATTTTCTCCTTTTTTGGCATACCCCTCCATGGCACCGGCCAAAGCATGCATTTCTGGTACTTTAACCACCGACAAAGATGACTTGGCATAGTGCGCAGCTTTGTACAAACCGTCCCAGTTTTTCTCGGCCAAAAACCCTTCCATTTTTTGGATGGACTCGGGCATGGATTCCAAAAACATGTTGACAATCGTGGTTTTGTAATCAATGTCTCCCTCGGCCAATTCGTGTAACATGTTGAGGTCAACTTGTGGCGTTTCCACTTCTGGCACACCCAAAACAGTTTTATCGGTTGAAGGCGCTACCACGGGATTGTGCTGAAAAATTTCGTCCAAGGTTTTGAACAAAGCATCCAAGCCAAAGGGTTTGGCCAAACAACCGTTCATGCCCACTTGGGTGAATTTGTCTCCTTCGGTTCGGCTGCTCCAACCCGTCATGGCAATGATGGGAATGGTGGCATTGACTTCTTTGCGGATGATTTGGGTGGCTTCAAATCCGTCCATCTCGGGCATGTTGATGTCCATCAATACCAAATCGTATTGTCCCTGGCGCAACATGTCAACGGCTTCTTGGCCATTCCCCGCTATGTCAAAATGGGCACCCGTGGATTGCAAGGAATGGGTAATGAGTTTTTGATTCACAAAATCATCTTCCGCGATCAACAGCCTTTTGCCTTTGAGAAAATCCGTATTCATCCTTGTTCTTTGTGGGGGTTTCGAAAACCTTGCGGGGTTTGGGGTCGAATTTAGTCAATCTGGGGCGAAAATGGCGGCTTTGGCTTTATTTTAACCCCTTGTATGGGGTGGTTTTTGTTACTTTTGCCCCCGTTCAGCCCTGGCTGACCCAACTGCAAATGAAAAAGACCTTACTTCTCTTGACCCTTCTTGTTGGCATGCAGGCCATTGCCCAAAACAGTCCAGAACAGCCCAAGAAAAAAATTGACCTGACCAAAAGAACCAAAGACCACATCATGCTGCAATATGGCATGGACGCTTGGACCAATCGGCCCGACAGCGTGCGCACCGGCAATGGTTTCAGTCGGCATTTTAACGCCTATATCATGATGGACAAGCCCTTTCGGCTGAACCCCAA
>RDYY01000223.1 GCA_004293505.1 Sphingobacteriia bacterium
CTCTTTAGGCGTTTCATGCCCTTGCAAACCTTTCGCTATGCGGCTTGTGGCGGTTTCAATACCGCCTTGGACATTTTCTTGTTTTTTGTGGGTTATAATTTTGTCTTTAATAAGTTGCCTGTTCATGTGGGCGCTTTGACCATGGCACCCCACATTGCGGCTTTTCTGTTTGCTTTTTGCTTTACTTTTCCCATAGGCTTTTACTTGAGCCGATATGTGGTTTTTCAAGTAGTGACTGTCAACAAAAGAACCCAGCTTACCCGTTATTTTGCCGTGGTATCCGCTTGTGTACTGCTCAACTATTTGTTTTTGAAATTATTTGTGGATGGATGGGGATGGTATCCCACGCCTTCCAAATTGTTGACCACTGTTTTTGTGGTGGCGTTTAGCTACCTCTCCCAAAAGCATTTTACGTTTAAATCGGCCCCCGCCGCCAAATAAGTTTCAGTCCTGGCTTTGGGCCTGGACCCCTTTTTTTGGCAGTTCCAGGCACAAAAAGCAGTCAATTCAGGTATAAATCTGTCATTTTTTCACCTATAATGCCATGGCATAATCATTGCAGTCTAAGCCTCTGTAAAAACATCAATATGGGAAAGATAATTGGAATTGACCTGGGTACCACCAACAGCTGCGTATCCGTCATGGAAGGCAATGAGCCAGTGGTGATTGCCAACGACGAGGGGAGGAGAACTACCCCATCGGTAGTGGGTTTCCTCAAAAACGGGGAGCGCAAAGTGGGTGATCCTGCCAAGCGCCAGGCCATTACCAACCCCCAAAACACCATCACCAGTGTGAAACGTTTCATGGGGCGTAAATACGATGAAGTAACCGAAGAAATCAGCCATTGGAGCTACCAAGTTTCCAAAGGTGACAACAATACCGTTCGGGTATCTATTGACGACAGGTTGTACACCCCCCAAGAAATTTCTGCCATGGTCTTGCAGAAAATGAAAAAGACTGCAGAAGATTATTTGGGACAGGAAGTAACCGAAGCCGTCATTACCGTGCCCGCTTATTTCAATGATGCCCAGCGCCAGGCCACCAAAGAAGCCGGTGAAATCGCTGGTTTGACCGTGCGCCGGATCGTGAACGAACCTACCGCAGCGGCCTTGGCCTATGGCTTGGACAAAAAACATGCTGACCAAAAAATTGCCGTCTTTGATTTGGGTGGTGGTACTTTTGATATCTCTATCCTGGAATTGGGTGATGGGGTATTTGAAGTAAAATCAACCAATGGTGATACCCATTTGGGGGGTGACGATTTTGACAAAGTCATCATGGACTGGTTGGCCGATGAGTTCAAATCCCAAGAAGCCATTGATTTGCGCAAAGACCCCATGGCTTTGCAACGCTTGAAAGAAGCAGCAGAAAAAGCGAAAGTTGAATTGAGCTCTTCTTCAGAAACAGAAATCAACCTGCCTTATATTACAGCAGTAGATGGCGTACCCAAACACTTGGTATTGAAATTGAGCCGAGCCAAATTTGAACAATTGGCCGATAATTTATTTGCCCGCTGTTTGAAGCCTTGTGAAGCTGCATTAAAAGACGCAGGCTACAACACTTCAGACATTGACGAAGTGATTTTGGTGGGCGGTTCTACCCGTATTCCCAAAGTGCAAGAAATTGTAGAAAAATTCTTTGGCAAAAAGCCCAACCGCGGTGTTAACCCCGATGAAGTAGTAGCCGTTGGTGCGGCCATTCAAGGTGCTGTATTGACCGGAGAAGTAAAAGACGTTTTGTTGTTGGATGTTACCCCATTGGGATTGGGCATCGAAACCATGGGCGGTGTCATGACCACCATGATCAGTGCCAATACCACCATTCCCACCAAGAAAACCGAAGTGTATTCTACGGCCAGTGATAACCAACCCGGTGTGCAGATCCATGTTTTGCAAGGTGAGCGCCCCATGGCCAACCAGAACAAGAGCTTGGGTATGTTCAACTTGGATGGCATTCCCCCAGCCCCCCGTGGTGTTCCCCAAATTGAAGTCACGTTTGACATCGATGCCAATGGCATGCTTAACGTGAGTGCCAAAGACAAAGGAACTGGCAAGGAACAAAAAATCCGCATTGAAGCAGGCAGTGGTTTGAGCAAGGAAGAAGTGGAGAAAATGAAGGCCGAAGCCAAAGCCAATGAAACGGCCGACAAAGAAGCCCGCGAAAGAGTGGAAAAATTAAACCAAGCCGACAGCATGATTTTCCAAACCGAGAAGCAATTCAAAGAGTTTGGGGACAAAGTACCTGCTGATAAAAAAGCACCCATTGAAGCGGCGTTGGAAAAGCTAAAAACTGCCCACAAAGCCCAAGACATAGCTGGCATTGATGCCGCCATGGCAGAAATGAACACGGCTTGGACAGCTGCAAGTGAAGACATTTACAAAGCCCAACAAGCCAGTGGCGCTGCCCCTGGTGCGGAAGCGGCTGATGGGCCTGCTGCTGATGCGGCGCCCAAGTCTGACACAGTGGAAGACGCACAATTTGAAGAAGTGAAATAAACCAAAAGCCCCTCGAAAGAGGGGCTTTTTTCATGGGAGAATAACGGTTCCAAAACTTTGGGTAATTTCTCTTTCCAATTCTTTTAAGTGGTTGTGCACTTGTATCAGTTCTATTTGTTTGTCAAAATTGGCTTGGGCCATTTCTTCTTGGTTCAGGGCAAACATTTTTTTGAGCTTGCGCAATTTGAAATAATTCAAGCTCACCAAGGCATCAGCGTGCGAAACATCCTTGTTCAAAATTTGCATGTTTTCCATGATCTCATCCCAGCGCAAAGACAGTTCGTGGGGCGATAGCGACAAACCCACCACCAGTTGACGGATCTCTTCATCACCATGGTATTGCAAGGATGTACCATCGGGTTTTTCCCCTTTGTTGTAGGCCTCGCGGTACAAACCCAAGAGTTTCACATAGAGTGGGTTCTCCAAATGAAACATTTCTAAGCCTTCAAACAAGTATTGGGCAATGGTTTTATCACCATCAAAAGGCTTGAGCCCATGTTCCAACAACACGCGCAAGAGGTTTTTTTCAATGCCATCGTCCTGTTGCAACAGGCTTTGGCCATCGTTCTCCCACACGGGTTCAGTCTGGCCGTCGGCCACCACTTTGGCCTCGGCAAAAGGTAGTTTTTTCTCTTCTTTGGAAATCTTGTTGCGCTTGAATTGGTTGACCAAGTTGGTAAAGCCACCTTCATCTATGCGCATCAAGGCCGAACATTGGCGTATGTATTCCTGTTGGCGGGTAAAATCTTCCGCCCGAGAAATCTTGCTGAGGGTTTCGGCCATTTGGTTGACCACCTGCGATTTTCGGTTCAAGTCTTGTCCAGCGTCTTGTAACAAGATCTCTAATTGAAACAAGATGAAATCCTTTTTGGCCTGGGCCACAAAATCGCGAAAAGCCTGGGTGCCCACTTTGTATACATAGCTGTCGGGGTCTTCACCATCGGGAATGAGCACCAATTTTACATTCAATCCTTCTTCTACAGCCAAATCCAATCCGCGCAGCGCTGCCTTGATGCCGGCTTTGTCGCCATCGTAAACAATGGTGAGTTGTTGGGTGTATTTTTTGATCAAGCGCAACTGATCAATGGTCAAGGAAGTACCCCCACTGGCCACCACGTTTTCAATACCGGCTTGGTGCAAACTGACCACATCGGTATAGCCCTCTACCAAGAGACATTCATCGGCCTTGTCAATGGCCACCCGGGCTTGGTACATGCCATAGAGCACACGGCTCTTGGAATATATTTCGTTTTCAGGGGTATTGATGTACTTGGGTCCACGGTCCGATTGACCAATGACCCTGGCCCCAAAGCCAATGACTTTGCCAGAAATATTGTGGATGGGAAAAATGATGCGCTCCCGGTAATTGTCGGTCCATTCCCCATTTCTTTCTACCACCAATCCTGTTTTGGGGAAAAGCTCGGGATTGAATTGGTTGTCTATCAAAGCACCCGAGAGGGCTTTTTTGTGGGCGGGAGAGTAACCCACTTGAAACTTTTCCAAGATTTCTTTTCTAAAGCCCCGCTGTTGCAAATAAGAAAGGGCAATATCTTGGCCTTCGGCGGACTGCCACAATTGTTCTTGGAAAAATCCACGGGAAAAGTGGTTGATGGCATACAAGCTATCAGCAACTTGTTGTTCCAACGCTTGTTCAGGTGACCGAAAACTTTCTTCAACTTCAATGTTGTATCGGGCTGCCAACCATTTCAAGGCTTCCACATAGCTGTATTTCTCATGCTCCATGAGAAAACTGATGCTGTTGCCACTTTTGCCACAGCCAAAACACTTATAGATTTCTTTGGCCGGTGAAACGGTA
>RDYY01000432.1 GCA_004293505.1 Sphingobacteriia bacterium
TTTTAAGGCCAACCCTGCGGTAGATGGTACCCGCCAGCACAATTTTGCCATTGTATCTTTTACACATAAAACCATTTTAATAGGTGGTACTGGCTATACTGGTGAAATGAAGAAAGGCATTTTTACCATACTTAACTTTTTGCTACCGCATCAAAAAAATGTGTTGAGTATGCACTGTAGTGCCAACATGGGTAAAGAAGGCGATGTAGCTATATTTTTTGGGTTAAGCGGCACGGGGAAAACTACCCTAAGTGCCGACCCTAATCGTTTACTAATAGGTGATGATGAACACGGGTGGACGGGTAATAGCGTATTTAATTTTGAAGGTGGCTGCTATGCCAAAACCATCGACCTAAGCGAAGAAAAAGAACCTGAAATATTTAACGCCATTAAGCCCGGCGCCTTGGTAGAAAATGTGGGTTTTGTGGGTAATACAGATGTGATAGATTTTGCTAATAAATCCATCACGGAAAATACACGTGTTAGCTACCCGCTACATTTTATTTCTAATGCGTTAGAGCCAAGTATTGGTGGCTTACCCAAAAACATTTTCTTTTTAACCTGCGATGCCTATGGCGTTTTGCCACCTATTAGCAAGCTTACGCCAGGCCAAGCTATGTACCAATTTATAAGCGGCTACACCGCAAAAGTGGCTGGCACTGAATTAGGTGTGACAGAACCTAAGAGTACTTTTAGTGCTTGTTTTGGTGCACCGTTTTTACCGTTACATCCTGGGTTTTATGCGGAGATGCTCGGCAAAAAAATGAAGGAACATAACGTAAATATTTGGATGATTAATACAGGCTGGAGCGGTGGAAGCTATGGCGTGGGTAAACGCATGAAACTGGGTTACACACGGGCTATGATTACCGCTGCATTGAATGGTGAGTTAGACCATGTTTTATACGAGCCACACCCTGTATTTGGCATGATGATGCCAACTCATTGCCCTACCGTTCCGGCAGAGCTTTTAAACCCTAGAAATACTTGGGCCGATAAAGCTGCATACGATGCAAAGGCAAAAGATTTAGCGGAACAGTTTATTAAAAACTTTACTAAATATAAGGATGGTGTGAGCCACGAAATTTTATCGGCCGCCCCCTTGCTCTACGATTGCTTGCTTGAAGGCCTTCACTACAAAGTGAAGGTCTTTTTTTATGAATAAAACTTCTAGCTATTGGGATAGTGCATAACTGATGATATTCAATAACCAAATTAATTATCGTACTCTGAAAGGTGTAAGGAGTTGGTGCTTACTTTTACCGGTCCGCTTTCTGCTAACGAGGTAATAATCGTCATTCAGTTACTCGCCAATGGCCTTTTTTATCGCTACCAATGCGTTCTATTTTTCCGCTTTTCTTAAGTTCATTAATTCTCCGTCTTACCGTGCGAACACTCAATTTCAAGTGTTCACTAATTTGGGTTGCCGTTATTGTGTTTTGTTCCGTCACTAATAAAAATATAGTGTCATTTACAGTGCCATTTACAGTGTCATTTACAGTGCCAAGTGGTAGATTTACAGTGTCAACCATGATGTGCATGTCACGGTTTTTGAGCGAATAGTTTTCGTTTAACAACAGGTTTAAAAGAAAACGAATTAAATATTTATCGGTTCTGTAAATGTTCCTCGATAAGTTTTCGTAGTTGGCCCTAACCAATGCATTTCG
>RDYY01000224.1 GCA_004293505.1 Sphingobacteriia bacterium
GCATGGTGGTAAGAAGATTTCAAAGCCCCTTCTGAAGTACCCAAGACCTGGGACATGTCGGCGTAAGGCATGGCATCAAAATAACGCAGCCCAAAAACCAGTTTTTGTTTTTCGGGCAATTGCTGGATGGCCCATTGCAATTTCCACTCCAATTGTTGGGCATCAAAATCGGGGTCAGCTTTTACCTTGTTGCCCATGTCTTCGGCTATTTCATCAAAATCTTGGGTGGCTTTTCTTTGCCTTTGTTCCAAAAAGCTCAGGCTTTCATTGGTGGCAATGCGGTAGAGCCAAGTAAACAATTGGCTGGCTTCCCTAAAATTTTCCAAGCCTTTCCAAATCTTGATCAGTGTGTTTTGCAAGACATCGTTGGTGTCATCGTGGGTCACCACCATGCGGCGAATGTGCCAATACAGACGCTCTTGGTATTTTTTGACCAGCGCCGTATAAGCAAGCTCCCGCTGGGCGGGATCTTGAAATTGTCGCAATAGTTGACTGTCTTCCACGCAATACAATTGTTAGGCTTAGACCCCTGAAAGCACCAAAGGTTTAAACCATCAATAAGTCCTGCCCAACGTATCACAAATGGCTTTCAGCAAACTGTTGGCATCGATGCGGTCTTGGCCTTTTTCCCACATCATGACGCCCCCACCTTGCTGCCGGGCCAACATGGCTTTTTGCTTGATGGTGGGCAAGCCATTGTAGTAAATTTTATAGTTGAGAAAACTTCCCTGACTGACCACCGCTGAATCTAACAAGGGTGATCCTCCTGCCGTAACAATGGCTGCAAAACCCATGGTCGTACCCGTTTGGGTCATGCCACTGGCACGGCCATAAGCTGGAACGCCCAAAACGGCTTTGCTGGCGGGCATGCCCCTGGTATTGACCCAATAGTTCAAAGAAGTTTGGGACAGGCTCAAGGGGCTGTGTTGTTGGTAGGCTTGGGTGGTACTGAAATCATCATAAGACATGATGTTAAAAAAATCCACTTTTTGGGCGGTCCACAAAACCGATGGGATGGCGTCTCGGATGGCACCGGGAAATTTACCCGAGGTAATGGCCGTAGACAAATAAAATTGGCGATTGGTGTGCAAAGAATCGCTCAGTTGTTGCATAAAAGCCAAATACAATTGATCGGAACCATCATCGGTACGGGGAAATTCCCAATCCACATCCACACCATGCAGGCCCTCTGTCCTGACCAAAGCCATGACTTCTCTGATAAAAGCCGTTCTGCTGGCCAAGGAAGCAGCCATGTTGCGAAAATCAAGGGCTTGTCCCCCCAGAGAGATGAAAATTTTGGCATTATTGGCTTTTGCTTTGGCCGCTACCGTCCTTAATACTGATAAGTTTAAAACAGATAAATTACCCGTGGAAGCCACGTTGGCAAAAGCATAATTCACAATATTGCACATGCGAAATTTCTGGTCAGGCACTTGTGCAGGATCCCGGTAGGATGGAAAATAGCCCACCACCACAAATCCCAAATCAGGGGGTGGGGCGATGGTCACCAAAGGTGGCGCCGGCGGTACAGGTGGGCTGGGCACCACCACATTGTCTTTTTTGCTACAAGCAACCCAAAACAACAGCATTGGCAAGGCCAACAAAGGCCACTTGCATTTCTGAGGGGAACCCATCCATCTGCGCATGCGGCAAATTAAGCATAAAGCTGAAATGGCGTAAATTGACAAACAATTTTCTCCATGCCAGATCGCTCTCAACCCTTGGCCGCTTTTCAGTTGAATGTCAAAGACAAGTACACCATTTTCAACAGCTTGTTTGCGGCCCTCCCTTTTTCAGGCGTGGCCAATGTGGGCGCTTTCTTGCCCATTTTGCTTCAACACTGTGAATCTGGCTATGCTGCAGGCCTTAGGCCCGCTGAGATTTTGGAAAAATTTTTTGAGACCCATACCCAGTCTCGCACCACAGAAGAGATGAACAACCACTTGTTCAAATTTGTACAATACATTGAAAGGCAAGTGGTGCTGTTTGATGCCATAGAAGATGCCGCATTTGGCAAACTGCACCATGTGCAAGGAAAAGGAAGTTTAAAAGCCCTTTACAACGAAGCCTATTTTCAAAACAAGTTGCCTGCTTTGCGCACAGCCTTGCAGGATTTTCGCATTCGTGTGGTCTTGACTGCCCACCCCACGCAGTTTTATCCTGGTAATGTGTTGGGTATTCTCCACGATTTGGGAGAGGCTTTGGTCAAAAACGATTTTTCCACCATCAACAGCTATATCCAACAACTGGGCATCACACCCTTTTTCAACAAGAAGCAACCCACACCCTTGGATGAAGCCAATAACCTGATGTGGTATTTGGAAAATGTCTTGTACCAATCCATGGGCAATATCTATAATTTCATTGCCGACGAGGTCTTAGAAGGTGATGTACCAGCCCACAACCCTTTCGTTGAATTGGGCTTTTGGCCAGGTGGAGACCGAGATGGCAATCCATTTGTTACCAGTACCATTACATTGGCTGTAGCCCAATCCTTGCGCAGTGCCATCATGGTTTGCTATTACCGTGATGTGCGCAAACTCAAAAGGAGAATCACTTTTGCCCAGGTGGACCTGGTCTTGGCCCAATTGGAGAAACAGCTTTATGAGAATGTATTTAGACCTACCGAAAGCAAGCCCATCAGCCCAACAGAATTGTTAGACACTTTGGATGGGCTGATACAAGAGATCACCCAACACCACCATGGCTTGTTTGTAGACAGGGTCAAGGGCTTGCGGAACAAAGTGAAGCTTTTTGGTACTTGGTTTGCGGCGCTGGACATCAGACAAGACAGCCGTGTACACGCCAAAGCCCTCCAACAAATTAACGCAGAACAAATAGCACAAGGCAAAGTGGGCATCTTGCCCAAGCACTACGAAAGCTGGTCAGAAGATGAAAAAATCACCCACTTACTGACCCTGGACAAAGCCTGCGATACCCCCCAATCCATAGAAGCAAAAGACGCCATAGAAAGCCTGTATGCCATGCATGCCATCCAGCAAACCAATGGCGAAAAAGGCTGCCACCGCTACATCATCAGCAATTGCCAATCGGCCCTTCAAGTAGTAGAAGTCATGGCTTTGTTTGTGTTGGCGGGTTGGCCCAAGGACAAGATCTCGGCCGATATCCTTCCCCTTTTTGAAACCGTTCAAGATTTGGATGCCGCTGCTGCTAGCATGGCCAAACTGTATGCTTTGCCCGCTTACCGCCAACACCTGCAACAAAGACAATTGTCCCAGACCATCATGTTGGGCTTCAGTGATGGCACAAAAGATGGCAGCTATTTACAAGCCAATTGGAAAATATTTACTGCCAAAGAAAAATTGACCCAATTGTCCAGGACCCAAGGCATACAAGTTTCGTTTTTTGATGGCCGAGGAGGCCCTCCTTCCAGGGGTGGAGGCAAGACCCACCAATTCTATGCATCTCAGGGCAACAGCATCGAAAACAAAGACATTCAACTCACCATCCAAGGACAAACCATTACTTCCAATTTTGGCAACCAAGCCATGGCCCAATACAATTTGGAGCAACTCTTGAGTGCCGGCCTCAGCAGCCGCATCTTTCCAGAAAAACAAAAGCCCCTCACAGCTGCGCAATCTGCTTTGATGGCTGCATTGGGCCAGATCAGTTATGAAACTTACCAAAACTTCAAAGCAGATCCAGGTTTCCTGCCCTATTTGTCTACCTGTAGTCCCCTGCCCTATTATACCAAAAGCAATATAGCGTCAAGACCCGGCAAGCGGGGCAATGGCCAATCGCTGAAATTTGAAGATTTGCGGGCCATTCCTTTTGTGGGCAGTTGGAGCCAATTGAAGCAAAACGTTCCGGGATTTTATGGTTTGGGAACAGCTTTGGAAACCTTGGTCAAACAAGGCAAGGGGGAGGCTTTACAAGCACTCTACAAAGACTCTCTGTTTTTCAGGACCTTATTGGAAAACAGCATGATGAGCATGCTGAAGTCCTTTTTTGGCCTCACAGCGCATTTGGCCCATGACCCCGAATTTGGAGGCATTTGGCAAAAAATTGAAAATGAATTTGTCCGCAGCCGAGACCAAGTACTCTGGCTTTCGGGACAAACGGAATTGATGGGCGAAGACCCCGTTAGCCGGGCTTCTATCTTGCTGCGCGACCGCATTGTGCTGCCCCTGCTCACCATTCAACAAACCGGTTTGGAAAAGCTGCGCCAAGCGCAACTGTCCGAAAAAGAACGCACCCAATTAGAAAAACTGGTTACCCGCAGCATGTTTGGCATCATCAATGCTGCCCGTAATTCGGCTTGATCAAG
>RDYY01000225.1 GCA_004293505.1 Sphingobacteriia bacterium
CCCTTGACTTGTTCAAATTTTTCCAAGCTCTCTACTTCTAATCCAATGGAAGTAAGGATTTCGGACAATTCTTGGGGGGCCAGGGTAAAGGGCAAATATTGGTGCAACCAATGGTAGCTCAGGGTCATGTGTGGGTCTTTGGAGCGCCAAATTTAAGGAAAATGGGCCGAGGGGGAGGTAATCAATCCGGGGCAATAAAAGCTCATTTGGCTCAGAAATACTTCTGCACAAGAAAATGTGCAGATCTTCCGAATCATGCGCAAAACTTTTAAAAATGGGGGATAACTGGGTTAAATTGTGTGAACGAAGACTTTATGGTAGTGAATGGAGGGTGCATAACCGGTGGATGATTTGGACGGGTAAAAAATTTTTGTGGCCGATGCGGGTCACCTATATTCGCTCCCCCCGGTTCAAAACCGACTGGATCAACCGCTCACTGCTTTAACTGTAGACAACCCAATGGACATCACCCATTTTAACCAAAACGTCAAGAAAAGAAAACCCAGCATAGACCTCAGTACCATGGTGTATGGGAAAGTGCCACCCCAAGCCCGCGAATTAGAAGAAGCTGTTTTGGGTGCTTTGATGTTGGAAAAAAGTGCTTTTGATACGGTCACTGAAATCATCAAGCCCGAGTGTTTTTATGTAGAAGCACACCAAATCATGTTCAAAGCCATGCAGGCTTTGCAACAAAAAAGTGTGCCCATTGATATCTTGACGGTTGTAGAAGAGTTGAAATTCCGCAACGAGTTGGACCAAGTGGGTGGCCCTTACCAAGTGACCAAACTCACCAACAGTGTTGTGTCAACGGCCAACATAGAAGCCCATGCCCGCATTGTGTTGCAAAAATTCATCCAGCGTGAACTTATCCGCATCAGTGGTGAAATCATTGGGGATGCTTACGAAGACAGCACCGATGTGTTTGATTTGTTGGACGAAAGTGAAACCAAGATGTTCAACATCACCAACAATTACCTCAAGAAAAATTTTGAAGACATTGGCAATGTCTTGGTCAAAACCATCAACCGCATTGATGAATTGCGCACCAAGACCGAAGACATTTCAGGTGTACCCAGTGGCTTCTCTTCTTTGGACCGCATCACCTATGGTTGGCAGAATACGGATTTGATCATATTGGCAGCCCGTCCTTCGGTGGGTAAAACGGCTTTTGCCTTGAACTTGGCGCGCAATGCGGCGCTGCACCCCACCAAGCCCGTTCCCGTTGGGTTTTTCTCTTTGGAAATGAGTGCATCTCAATTGGTACAAAGGATTTTGAGTGCCGAAAGCGAGATCCCCATGGAAAAAATCAGCCGGGGGAAATTAGAAGACCACGAATACCAGCAACTCCATACCAAGGGTTTGAAAAGATTGGAAACGGCCCCCATTTTTATTGACGACACAGCGGCTTTGAACATTTTTGAATTTCGCGCCAAAGCCCGTCGCTTGGTCAACAAACACAAAGTGGGATTGATCTTGATTGACTATTTGCAATTGATGAGTGGCAGCAATGAAAAAGGTGGAAACCGCGAACAAGAGATCAGTTCCATCTCGCGCAATTTAAAAGCATTGGCCAAAGAACTGAATGTGCCCATCATAGCATTGTCGCAATTGAGCCGTGCAGTGGAAACCCGCAAAGAAAGCAAGATGCCCCAGCTGTCGGATTTGCGCGAATCTGGTGCCATAGAACAAGATGCCGACATGGTCATGTTCATTTATCGCCCAGAATACTATGACATCAACAACGACGAAAACGGCGAATCCAATGCTGGCTTGACCCACATACGCATTGCCAAACACCGAAACGGTGCCTTGGACATTGTACACTTGCGGGCCAATTTGGCAGTACAAAAATTTGAAGAAGCATCTGGTACCAATGGACCCAACGGATCTTGGAAACCAGTGAAACCGGGAACGGGGAGCAACGATACCTTCCCCAATTATATCCAAAAGGAGAGCCGCATGAACAGCCATTTTGACGATGGCCCCATTACCGATGCTCCTTTCTAAAATTTTCTTATGAAGGGTTGGCTTTTTTTCTTGCTGGGTTCAATATTTTTTTTCCCTTTGCCCAACTTGTCTGCCCAAGACAATACGCCCATTGTATTTGTGCACGGTTTTTTGGGCAGTGGCGATAATTTCTCCGCACAGGTACAACGCTTCAAACAAATGGGTTATCCCGACAAAGCTTTGCGGGTATTTGATTGGAACAGTTTGGGTGCCCGCAACGGACAAAATCCTGCTTTGGATTCATTTGTACAAGTGGTGTTGCGCGAAAACAATGCCCAACAAATTTACCTGGTGGGCCACTCTGCAGGCGGAGGATTGGGCTATGCATATGCCAACGATTCCCTTCGTGCCAAAAAATTAAAAGGCTATGTCCACATAGGGAGTTCAGCAGCCAAACAGCCGGCTGGTGCGAGGGGAGAAGTACCCACGCTCAACCTTTATTCTGCTGGCGACAAGATTGCCAAATCGGCCCCCATTCCGGGTGCCGTCAACAATGCACTGGACAACAAAGACCATTTTGAAGTGGCTACTTCTGAAGAAAGTTTTCGGGCCATGTACCGCTTTTTTCATGGCAAGGAAGCCCCATTGGTGGAGGCCGTCTACAAAGCCCAGGTATTCCTCAGTGGCAAAGCCTGCACTTTGGGAGAGAACATTCCCCTGGCTGGGGCAACCCTTCGCTTTTATGCCATTGATTTGAAAACGGGGAAACGCAAAAAGGAAAAACCCATCACCGAGTTGACAACCGATGCCAACGGCCTTTGGGGCCCCATCAAATGGTCTACCAACAGCGCCATGGAAGTGCATTTGCTGCCTGCCGGGACCCAACGCAAAGTGATTTATTTTTTGGAAGCACCAGCACAAGACAACCAGCTGGTGTATTTGAGGGCCCTGCCCAGTTCGGGCATGGCGGCTTTGTTGTTGGCAGGTTTGCCGGCCAAGGACGACCAATCGGTATTGGCGGTGTTTACCAGCCAGCGCGCGGTGGTCGCCGGTAGGGATTCTTTGGTGGTCAATGGTCAATCTTTGTCCTTGCCCGATTTGGCCCCTGCCAGCAAAACAGCCATCGCCCAATTTTTGTATGACAATGGCGACCGCCAATCCGGTGGCCAAAAAATTCCTGCTTTTCAAGCGGCCCCTTTTTTAAACGGCGTCGATATGTTTTTGGACCCAGCCGCAGCTGCCCCCTTGGTGGTCTTTTACAATGGCCGCAACCTGAAAATTCCTTTGCGCAAATCAGCATCAGAAGGTGTAATGGTGCTGGTTCTGCAGTAAATTGCTACCATGTCTCTCCCGTATTTTTATGAACCTGATTTGCCCTTGGTGGGTGGTACTTGGCCTTTGTCTGAAGCCAGTGCCAAACATGCAGTGCAGGTTTTGCGTTTGCGAAAAGGCGACCAAATGATGTTGACCAATGGCCAGGGGAGCAAGGCCCTCGCCGAGTTGGTGTCGGCCGACAAAAAATCTGCCGTGGTAGCATTGCACCCTGCAGCATCCATTCCCTTACCTGCTGTTCAAATTAGCTTGGCTTTGGCCCCTGTCAAGCACCCCGCCAGATTGGAATGGCTCTTGGAAAAAGCCACTGAAATGGGTGTATCGCGCATCGTTTTTTTACACACCGATCACACCGAAAAATCGTCCCAAAAAAAAGAGCGTTGGGAACAAATCTTGGTTTCTGCGATGTTGCAGAGCCAACAAGTTTTTAAACCAGAACTGGTTTTGCAAGTTCCTTTTGAACAAGCCATCCGTGCAGAAGGACCTGTTCAAAAATACCTGGCCCATTGTGCTGGACCTGTTAAGCCTTTGGTGGAAATTTTGATGAGCCAACCCAAATTAGAAAAGGGCGAACACCAATTGTTCATTGGGCCCGAAGGAGATTTTAGTGCAAAAGAAATTGCTTGGGCCCAAGCAAAGGGTGTTTACGAAATTGGCTTGGGCCCAACCCGGTTGCGGACCGAAACTGCTGCTCTGGTGGGACTTGCTTTGCTCTTACAAAAAAGTTTTACATGCGCATAAAAACCCATTTCTCTGTTTGGCCCATGGCTTGCCTGGTGTTGGGCTTGTGTTGGGGCCTGGTGGCTTGCAAAGGCAAAAAAGCGCAGGGCCGAGAAACCCCAAGGGACACCACCATAACTGTCCGTTCTTCTTTCAACAATTTGTTTTTGGACAGCACGGACCGAGAAAATTTTTGGGTCCAACACCCTGAAATGAGTCGGTACGCCGAAGAAATGCGGGGTTTTTATTTGAACCGCAACGACCAGTTTGCTTGGTTTGATACTTCGGG
>RDYY01000226.1 GCA_004293505.1 Sphingobacteriia bacterium
TCTACCGTATACCGAATGGAAAGGGCCGCACCCCCACGGGTATCACCGTCCATTTTGGTCAGGACCACCCCAGTGAAATCCAATCTCTCATTGAAAGCTTTGGCCGTGTTGACCGCGTCTTGTCCCGTCATGGCATCCACTACAAACAGGATCTCTGTGGGCTGAACGGCAGCTTTGATGTCGGCCACTTCTTGCATCATCACTTCATCAATGGCCAAGCGGCCAGCCGTATCTATGATGAGCACGTTTTTGTTGTTGGCCTTGGCAAATTGCAAAGCATTGCGGGCAATGGAAACGGCGTCTTTGTTTTCCCTTTCGGCATGGATGCTTACCCCAATTTGTTCGGCCAAAACCGTCAATTGGTCAATGGCCGCTGGTCGATAGATATCAGCCGCCACCACCAGGGGAGATTTGCCTTTTTTGGTCTTGAGGTAGTGGGCCAGTTTGCCGGTAAAAGTGGTTTTACCACTGCCCTGCAATCCGGCCACCAAAATGATGGCGGGCTTGCCTTCTGCTTGAAAACTGGCTTCCGTGCCACCCATCAGCTCGGTCAATTCATCCTGCACAATCTTGACCATGAGCTGGCCGGGACTGATGGCATTGATGACTTTCTCGCCCAGGGCTTTTTCCTTGACTTTTTCGGTAAACTCTTTGGCAATTTTAAAGTTCACGTCGGCATCCAACAAAGCACGGCGTATGTCTTTAACAGTATTGGCAATGTTGAGGTCATTGATCCGGGCCTCTCCTTTGAGGTTTTTGAACGCGGATTCTAATTTCTCGGATAAACTTTGGAACATATGGGGCCTTTAAAAGTGGGCAAAGATAAGGCCCACAAACATTTAACCCAGATAAAACCGGAGGTGGCGGTGGGCCTGTTGGGTGCGCAGTTTGGTGAGGGCTTTGTCCTTGATTTGCCTTACCCTTTCGCGGGTCAAGTGAAACATGGCACCAATGTCTTCTAAACTAAGGGCTTGTTCTACGCCAATACCATAAAAATAACAGAGCACACATTTTTGGCGATCGGTCAAAGAAGAAAGGCATTGTTTGATGTCTTGGCACAAAGAATCCTTGCGCACCAGGGTTTCATCAGCCGCATCGGCATTGGGGTTAACCAAAAGGTCCATGAGGGTCAGGTCTTCTTCGGCCGAGAGGGGCGTGTCCATGCTCACATGGCGGAAACCGGCCCGGAGGGTGGCACTCACCTCTTCTAAAGGGATGTCCAAGGACTCCGCAATTTCTTGGGCCGAGGGCTCTCTTTCCAAGCTTTGCTCCAATTGTTGCCAAGCCTGGGAAATGCGCTGGGTCAGGCCCACTTTGTTGAGGGGGAGCCGAACGATGCGGCTCTGCTCGGCCAAAGCTTGCAAAATGCTTTGCCGCACCCACCACACGGCATAAGAAATGAATTTAAAACCCCTGGATTCATCAAAGCGCAGGGCTGCTTTGATCAGGCCCAGGTTGCCTTCGTTGATCAGGTCGGGCAAAGCCAGTCCTTGGTTTTGGTATTGTTTGGCCACAGAGACCACAAACCGCAAGTTGCCATTGACCAATTTGTCCAGGGCCCTGGCATTGCCTGCCCGGGCGGAACGGCTCAGTTCTACTTCTTCTTCGGCCGACAGCAAGGGCATTTTTCCAATCTCTTGCAAATAACGCTCTAAGCTGGCCGATTCACGGTTGGTAATGGATTTTGTTATTTTCAGTTGCCGCATACTCATAACAAAAGGGGTCCCCGGGTAAAAGGGACAGTCAATTTAACCCATTTTTCAAGGCTTGCCAAAAAAAGTCTTGGAGGATTGGCTTTATTTAATATTATTGCAGCGACCCCTTGGGCTAATCAGAATGGAATGAGTAAAAAGCAGTTATTTACACTGGAGTTTCCGGTCAGGTGTTCTCCCACAATTTTGTTTGAATTTTTAGCGACGCCAGCAGGACTGCAGGAATGGTTTGCCGACAAGGTAGATGAGTGGGAAAATGTCTACAGTTTTTCTTGGAACGGTGGCGTCCCTGACAAAGCCGAAGTGCAGGACAAGGAAGAAAACAAATTCATTCGCTTTCATTGGTTACATGGCGAGAAAAACGAGTATTTTGAATTCCGTATCGAGAAAACCGAGATCTCGAACCAAACTATTTTGATCATCAAAGATTTTGCGGAAAAAGCCGAAATCAAGGACCAGAGCCAATTGTGGGGCTACCAGGTGAAAGAACTGTTTCACCGTTTGGGGGCCTAATATTCTGTACACATGCTGAGCAAGTCTTTGTAAGACTTGAGGAAAAAACCCACCCAGTCTTCCCAATCGGTGAGATCCATTTTTGCGCCCAATTTCAAGAAGGGCAATTCGGTGACCGACTTTCCTGGCCATTGATTCAATGGCTGGTAATTGTCAGGTTCAAAATGGTGGTGCCAAGGATCGGGATTGACGCCAATGAACCAATGGGCCAGACCTGGATGACGCCGCCCTTGTAGGTCTAAAAAGCGGTCAATGGAAGGCCCAAAATCTTTTAAAGCTTGCCCTTTTAACACCAAGTGAATGCTGCAATGGTTGCCCCACCAAAAAAGAGAGCGGATGGCAAAAATGTTTTCGGTTGTAAAATGACGGGGATAATCCAACATGATATAAGGAAGCCCCAAGTATTGTTCTCCCCGCGATACTTTGGGAGAAACCAAAATGTCTGTGCGTTGGGCCAAGTCAACAAAATGCTGAATGTCTTCTCGGTAAGCATTCCCTATTTGCCCCATCAAAGTGGCCAGCTTGTCCAAAACAGCATTCTTGGTCAAGATCCAATCGGCATTCTTGACCAATTCAAGTTCCTTTGGAGAAATGGCTATTTTTGCAAGGCTCATGCACAATATTAAGACAGCCGATTGATAAAAAAACTGGACATACTCATTCTCCGTGCTTTTGTAGGGCCTTTCTTGGCTGCATTTGCCATTTCCCTCTTTGTGCTGACCATGCAATTTTTTTGGCTCTACATAGACGACATGGTGGGAAAGGGTTTGGACCTGGGTACGGTGTTTAAATTCATTGGTTTGGTCATGGTGAATTGGGTGCCCATGGCTTTGCCCCTGGCCCTCTTGTTCAGCTCCATCATGACTTTTGGCAACTTGGGCGAAAGTTTTGAGTTGGTGGCCATCAAAGCAGCTGGGATTCCTTTGCTGCGTTTCATGCAACCCTTGCTGGTGGTGACCATTTTTATTTCAGGTTTGGCTTTCTTGTTTGCCAACAACATCATTCCCGTTACCCAATTAAAAATGTCGGCCCTTAAATACGACATCATTGTTTCCAAGCCATCCATCGATTTAAAAGAAGGCGTTTTCTATGACAAGATTGATGGGTATGTGATTAAGTTGGGCAAGAAAGAAAAAAATGACAGCGTCATTCACGATGTAGTGATTTTTGAAAAAGGCCAAGCATTACAAGACAATCTTTTGGTGGCGAAATCTGGCGTCATGCGGGTTTCGGCCGACAAGCGTTTCTTGGAATTTGTGTTGCGCAATGGATGGCGGTACCAAGAAAAAGGGGCAAGGGGTGTGGCCAATACCGAGTTCACCCGCATGGGATTCAAAGAATACAAAAAACTCTTTGACCTCAAGAGTTTTCAATTGAGCCAATCGGGTGACAGTTCTTTTTATGACCCCAAAATGTTGAGTTTGCGCCAATTGAACAAAGCGGTGGATTCATTGCAACACAACGATACCATCTATGCGCCACGCTTTAAACGAGAAATCAATCCTTATTTGCGTTTTGCCCGTTATGCCGATACGGGTTGGAAATCTTTGCCCGCTTTGCCCGCGGTAGCCAAAGAAAAACTCTTCACGGACAGCTTAGGAATGTCCATAGCCGATGCGGCGGCCAACCAATTGTCTACCATCAAGGGAAATATCTTGGTCTTGGCCAATGATGCCCGGGAAAAACAAATTTCTTTGGAATTGCACCAAATTGAATGGCACCGAAAATTCACCCTCTCCATGGGTTGCTTGGTGTTGTTTTTGATTGGTGCACCATTGGGATCCATCATTCGCAAAGGAGGATTGGGTACCCCATTGGTCTTTGCGACAGTATTCTTTGTGGTCTTTTATTTGCTCAACACAGTGGGTGAAAAAGTGGTCAAATCTGGGCAACTGTCTGCCTGGAGTGGTATGTGGCTGTCTACCTTGGTATTGATTCCTGTGGGCATTTTCTTGACCGCAAAAGCCATGCGGGATTCCCAATTGTTCAACCAAGAATTCTATTACAGAAACTTCAAAGTCCTGCGTCAATTTTGGACTAACTTTAAAGAAAAAAAGCCA
>RDYY01000433.1 GCA_004293505.1 Sphingobacteriia bacterium
CATCAATGCTTTCCACAATCCCAGGGGTATAAGCGGGGATGATGATTTCATCGGTTTTCTTGCCGTTGATGAAACGAACCGTGCCGGCAGCTACTTCGGCCTTGGTGCTGTCCATGATGCGCGACAGGGTCAGTTTTTGGTCTATGTAAAACTGCACTTTGCGGGTATCAATGTTGTAAGCATTCAAACGCATTTGCAATTCACGGGAAAAAGTCAGGAACTGGCTTTTGTCCACCACCGTATTGTTGGTGGCTGTGCCAAAGGCGTTGTTGGCAGAAGGATTGTTCTGCGGTGAGCTGCTCTTCAGGTAGCCTTTCGTGCTGGAACTTTGTTTGCTAGGGGCACAACTGCTCAGAACGATTAAGGTTCCGAACAGCCATTGCATGCTGGTACGAACTGTCATCGGGTTACGGATTTTTGACATCGTAAATCTCAGGCAATTATTGTACACCAACAATCTTTTGGTCTTTTTTGGGTTTTTATTGGCCAAAAATCCCTGCAGCTTGGTAGGTTTTGCCTATTCCGCGTAAGAAGAAACCGGTTCACAAGTACAGACCAAATTGCGGTCGCCGTGGGTATTGTTTACCCGCGCCACGCTGGGCCAGAACTTGTTCAGGGTAACATAATACAAGGGGAAAGCGGCTTCCTGGCGCGTATAAGGTCGGTCCCAAGTATCGGCGCACACCATGGCTTGGGTATGGGGTGCGTTTTTCAAGGGGTTGTTGGCCTTGTCTGCCTTGCCTTCTTCAATGGCTTTGATCTCGGCATGGATGCTCAACAAAGCGTCACAGAATCGGTCCAGCTCGGCCTTGTCTTCGCTTTCGGTGGGCTCGATCATGATGGTGCCAGGAACAGGGAAGCTCATGGTAGGCGCATGAAAACCATAGTCAATCAAACGCTTGGCCACGTCTTCCGCTTCAATGCCGGCACTTTGCTTAAAGGGCCGCAGGTCCACAATGAATTCGTGCGCACAAGTACCATTTTTGCCCGTGTACAAAATAGGGAAATGCTTTTCCAAACGGGCTTTCATGTAATTGGCGTTCAGGATGGCGTATTCTGTGGCCATGCGGATGCCATCGGCCCCCAACATTTTGATGTAG
>RDYY01000434.1 GCA_004293505.1 Sphingobacteriia bacterium
TTTGGAATTGTTTCCATCGGGCCGAGAGGGAGCAGGCGAAACCAATTTGTTGCAAGTGATGGACCTGACCCTGACCCCCATGGGGGGCCGGCTCTTGCGGCGGTGGATGGCTTTTCCTTTGCAAGACTTAGAACAGATCCAAGGCCGCACCCAAGCGGTGAGTGCTTTTTTATTGGACCAAGACCTGCGCCACGACCTGCGCCAAAGCTTGCGCGCTTGTGGCGATTTGGAGCGATTGGTGAGCAAGGTATCGCTGCGCAAAATCAACCCCAGAGAGGTCTTGCACTTGGCCCGCACTTTGGTGACCACGGCAACCATAAAAGAAAAAATTTCTGCCAGCCAAGCTGCGCTACTGGCGCATTTGTGCGCCTTGTTGGACCCCTTGACCCCTTTGCAAAACAGGATCTTGCACACCCTGGAAGACGAGCCCGCTTTGGCTTTGAACAAAGGAAAAAGCCCGCTTTGGCTTTGAACAAAGGAAAAGTCATCCGGGCTGGCGTGGACCCCGAACTGGACGAGTACCGCAGCATGGCCACCGATACCAAAGCCATTTTACAAGACATCCAAGAAAGAGAAGCCAAAGCCACGGGCATTCATTCTTTGAAGATCAGTTTCAACAATGTCTTTGGGTATTATTTGGAAGTGACCCACGCGCACAAAGAAAAAGTGCCCCCTACTTGGATCCGCAAGCAAACCCTGACCAATGCCGAGCGCTACATTACCCCCGAGCTGAAAAATTTTGAAGAAAAGATTTTGGGGGCCGAGGAAAAGACCCTGGCTTTGGAAACCCGACTTTACCAAGCGTTGGTAGAAGAGCTGCAGCCCTTTTTGCAATCTTTGCAAACCAATGCTGCGGCCCTGGCCCAATTGGATGTTTTGGCTTGTTTTGCCGAATTGGCTTTTAAAAACCATTATGCCCCCGCCGAGATCCACACCGGTGATGCGCTGGAGATTGTGGCCGGTCGTCACCCCGTGATTGAAAAAAACCTGGGGCCCGACAAAGTTTACATTGACAACGATTTGTTCTTGGACCGCGACCAACAACAAGTGATCATTTTAACCGGTCCCAACATGAGCGGCAAGAGTGCGCTGTTGCGCCAAACCGCCCTCATTACCTTGATGGCCCACATGGGCAGTTTTGTTCCTGCCACCAAGGCCCGCATTCCTTTGACCGACAAGATTTTTACCCGCGTGGGGGCCAACGACAATTTAAGCGGCGGCGAATCTACTTTCATGGTAGAGATGAACGAGACAGCCAGCATCCTCAACAACTTGAGTGAAAAGTCTTTGGTGATTTTGGACGAGATAGGCCGGGGCACCGCAACCTTTGATGGCATTTCCATTGCCTGGAGCATGGTAGAATTTTTACAACAGAGCACAGAAAAACCCAAGACCTTGTTTGCCACCCATTACCACGAATTGAATGCGTTGGAAGACAAACTGAGCGGGGTGCGCAACTACCACATTACCCACCAAGAGAGCGACAACAAAGT
>RDYY01000227.1 GCA_004293505.1 Sphingobacteriia bacterium
GAAAATAAAACACGACAGTTATTGTGCCCTTATTGCCCTGACCCTTTTTGGCAATTCACATTCGCAGAAAAAATGTTAATAAATTAGTTTGAAAAAATTTTTGATTCCGAAGAAAGTCTGTTTAATATTGTGAAGGGAAATTCGTTTCCCTGTACTTACTAACCCATCCATATACAAGGTCTCGCTTCTGCGAGACTTTTGTTTTTCGTAGGTTTGCACATTGAATCCCTGCGCATGAACCAACATCCCCTTTCCGAACAAGAACGCATCAGAAGAGAAAAATTACAAGCGCTACAAAGTGCTGGCATTGATCCTTATCCTGCTCCCTTGTTTCCAGTGAGCCACTACAGTACAGATATCCGTGAAAATTTTTCTGAAGCTACTGCTGCTGATTTTACACAAGTATGTGTGGCCGGTCGCATCATGAGCATCAACGACAAGGGAAAAGTTTTCTTCATCAAGATCCAAGACAGCAAGGGTGTTTTTCAACTCTATGTTAAGCGCGATGAGATTTGTCCAGGTGAAGACAAAAGTTTTTGGGACACAGTGGTCAAACAGGGATTGGACCTGGGCGACATCATTGGCGCAACCGGTTATGTTTTTGTGACCAAGACGGGTGAGACTTCTTTGCACACCCAAAGCTTGACCTTGCTCACCAAATCCCTCAAACCCCTTCCCGTGGTCAAGCGCGATGAAGAGGGTCAGGTTTTTGATGCCGTCACCGATCCAGAATTTCGCTACCGCCAACGCTATGCCGACTTGGTCATCAATCCCCAAGTAAAAGAAACCTTTGTTCAGCGCAGTAAAATCATCCAAACCATCCGCGATTTCCTGAACAGCCAAGGGGCATTAGAAGTTGATACCCCGGTTTTGCAATCCATTCCGGGGGGTGCGGCTGCCCGGCCCTTCATTACCCACCACAATGCTTTGGACGTACCCTTTTATTTGCGCATTGCCAATGAGCTTTACTTAAAGCGATTGATTGTGGGTGGATTTGACTGGGTTTATGAATTCAGTCGCAACTTCCGCAACGAAGGCATGGACCGCACCCACAACCCCGAATTCACCGTCTTGGAATGGTACACGGCCTACAAGGATTATTTGTGGATGATGGAGGTAACGGAACAGCTGTTTGAAAAAATTGCCCTCACCCTGCACGGTAAAACAACGGTTACCCTGGGGGAACGCACCATCGATTTCAAAGCACCCTTCAAACGCATCAGCATCCACGAAGCTATTCGCGACAATACGGGCATTGACATCAGTGGCATGGAAGAAGCTGGTTTGCGCCAAGTGTGCAAAGACTTAAACATTGACGTGGCCCCCAATATTGGAAAAGGGAAACTGATCGATGAAATTTTTGGGGCCACCAGCGAACACACTTATGTACAACCCACTTTCATCATTGACTATCCGGTGGAAATGAGTCCTTTGACCAAAAAGCACCGGAGCAAACCCGGGCTGGTGGAACGATTTGAACTGATGGTGAATGGCAAAGAATTGGCCAATGCCTACACCGAGCTCAACGACCCCATCGACCAAAGAGAACGCTTTGAAGAGCAATCCAAACTAATGGAAAGGGGAGACGATGAAGCCATGTTCATAGACCACGATTTCTTGCGTGCATTGGAATATGGCATGCCGCCCACTTCTGGCATTGGCATTGGCATTGATCGTTTGTGCATGATGATGACCAACCAAGCGTCTATCCAAGACGTCTTGCTTTTTCCGCAAATGCGTCCGGAGAAATTCTAAACAAAAAGGTCTTGGTACAAATGTCCGCCAGGAACCACGGAATACCCCGACAAATCGGTGATGCCTTCGGCTGCCAAAACCTGTTCATCAATGAAGGTATTGCCCGAACATTGGGCCGCAGTTTTGCGCAAGATGATGTCCACACAGTCGGCCAAGATGGCGGGGGTGCGGCTCATGTTGGCCAAAGCTTCTCCCCCCAATAAATTGCGAACGGCCGCTGTATCAATGGTGGTGCGGGGCCAAAGGGCATTGGAGGCCACGCCTTCTGATTTAAATTCTGCTGCCCAACCCAAAGCCATCATGCTCATGTTGAACTTGCTCATGGTATAAGCAATGTGGGGGCCCATCCATTTGGGCACCAAGTTGATGGGTGGAGACAGGGTGAGGATATGGGGATTGTTTCCTTTGAGCAAATAGGGCAAGCAATGCTTGACCACCAAAAATGTCCCCCGCACATTGATGCTGTGCATGAGGTCAAATCTTTTGCTTTCGGTTTTGAGGGTGTCGGTGAGTTGGATGGCGGAAGCATTGTTGATGACTACATCAATTCCCCCAAAACGGTCAACAGTTGCTTGGACCGCAGCGGCAATTTGGTCTTCTTGCCGAATGTCCACCGCCACGGCCAATGCCTTTCCACCGGCTGCTTCTATTTCTGCTGCTGCAGTATGAATGGTGCCGCCCAAGCGAGGGTCTTCGGTAACGCTTTTGGCTGCTACAACAATATTGGCTCCTTGGGCCGCCAATTTCAGGGCGATGGCTTTTCCAATGCCACGGCTGGCACCAGTAATAAAAATGGTTCTGTTTTGAAAGGCTGACATGGCAATGGGCTTAGAACCTAAAACTAAAGGATTCCCTTTGATTATTTTCCCAAAAAATCCCGAACAATGGCAGCTGTTTCTTGGCAAGCTATGTTCAGGTCGCTGTTGATCACTTGGTGTTTGAACTGGTGGCTAAAGCTGATTTCGTATTCTGCCTTGCCCAAGCGAGAAGCCAAACTCTCCGGCGTTTCTGTGCCCCGGGCTTCCAGCCGAAGTTTCAATTCTTGAACGGATGGGGGTTGAATAAAAATGGAGCAGCAATTTTCGCCCAATTGTTGTTGCACATGAATGGCCCCTTTTACATCAATGTCCAAAACGGGAAATTGGCCCTTGGCCCAAATCCTTTCCAGTTCTGATTTTAACGTGCCATAATAATTGCCCTCGTAAACCATTTCCCATTCAATGAAAGCCTCTTCTCTAATCTTTTCTTGGAAAGCATGGGTGGCCAAAAAATAATAGGCTTCTCCGTCCACTTCTCCTGCCCTGGGCTGGCGGGTAGCGGCAGAGACAGAGAAAGCCAACTGGGGAAAATGGGCCAATAAATAGCGGGTGATGGAGGTTTTGCCCGAACCGGAAGGCGCCGTTAAAATGAATACTTTCTGGTGGGGCTGGTACATGGTGGAATTTGCTGCAAAGAAACTGTTTTTTGGCGTTTTTCATTATCTTGACTGTCCTCAATTGCTTGCCATGCGATTTTTTTGGAATGCTTTGCTTCAAGCGCAGGGTTGGACTTTTCGTGGATCCTTTCCACACCACTTGCCCAAAGCTGTTGTGATTGTGGGTCCCCACACCAGCAGTTGGGATTTTGTGATTGGTTTGGCCGTGCGCAGCAAATTGAACCTTCACCATTTAAAATTTTTGGGCAAAGACTCCTTGTTCAAAGGTCCTTTTGGGTTTTTCTTTCGCCGTTTGGGCGGGGTTCCTGTAGACCGTTTCAGTGCCAACAACATGGTAGACCAAGTGGTGCACTTGTTCCAAACCAACGATGCTTTTGTCTTGGCTTTGTCGCCCGAAGGCACTCGAAAAAAAGTGGAGCGCTTGCGCACTGGATTCTACCACATTGCCCTCAAGGCCAAAGTGCCCATTGTCATGGCAGGCATGGATTTTGGCAAAAAAGAATTGGTCTTGGCCGAGCCCTTCCTGCCCTCTGGCAATGCCGATGCCGATTTTGAAAAAATTCTTTCCTTTTATGCCCCCCTGCGCGGAAAAATTCCTGCCCAAGGGCTTCAACACTTATACCCACCCCGATGAAAAATGTTTATCCCTCGATGATTGAAAAATTTTGTCAATACGAAGCGTCACAACCCGATGCGCTTTTCTTGGCAGAACCTGTTCACGGTACTTACCGCAATTTTACTTGGGCCCAAGCCGGAAAAGAAATTCGGTCCATGGCAGCTTATTTGCAACAGTGTGGTTTACAACCCGGCGACAAAGTTGGCATCTTGAGCAAGAACTGCGCCCACTGGGTTTTGGCCGACTTGAGCATTGCTTTGGCGGGCATGGTGGCCGTTCCCCTCTATCCCAATATTTCTGCAGAAGCCGTGGCAGAGATCTTGGCCCACAGCGAAACCCAATTGGTTTTTTCGGGAAAATTGGACCAGCCCGAAGCCATACGGTCCCAGATTCCTTCCACCATCAAACAAATTGGTTTTCCTTTTTATCGCCACAGCGATACTTTACAATGGGACCAAATTACTGCCGCCAC
>RDYY01000228.1 GCA_004293505.1 Sphingobacteriia bacterium
GATGATGCAGGCGAGAGCTGGCGACAAGTTTCCAAAGACCATCGCTTGATCCAACGCGCTTGGTACTACATTGAACTATTCACCGATCCCCAAAACGAGCAAACCCTTTATGTGTTGAGTGCACCCATGTTGCGTTCCAAAGACGGCGGCAAGACTTGGGAAAACATGGGCGGCACCCACGGCGATTACCACAACCTTTGGATCAACCCCCGCAACCCCAAACATTTGGTGGTGGCCAATGATGGGGGTGCCGCCGTTTCTTTCAATGGTGGAGACAGTTGGTCCACCCAAAACAACCAACCCACTGCACAGATTTACCGCATCAGTGTGGACAATGAATTTCCTTACCACATTTATGGCGGACAACAGGACAATACCTCGGTCAAGATTCCCAGCCGGGCCCTGGGTGCTGGCAACATAGATGTGAACCACTGGTTTGAATCCGCAGGGGGTGAAAGTGCTTTCTTGGCTTTTGATCCCAACAATCCCCGCTATGTCATGGGTGGTTCTTACCAAGGCACCATCGAGATCTTGGACAGCAAAACATTGGGCAGTACCAAGGTCATGCCTTCGCCCATTCAATACTTGGGAAAAGATGCCGCTGAAATGAAATACCGTTACAACTGGAATGCCCCCATCATTCGCAGTGTGCACGAAGAGAATACTTTTTACCACGGGGCACAATTGTTGTTGCGTACCAAAGACATGGGAAAAACCTGGGTAGAAGTATCGCCCGATTTAACGCGCAACGAAAAAGACAAACAAGGAAAACCCGGCATTCCTTTTACCAACGAAGCCGTTGGTGCAGAAAACTATGGTACCCTTTCTTATGTCTTGGAATCTCCTTTGGAAAAAGGGTTGATCTATACCGGCAGTGACGATGGCTATGTGTACATGACCCAAAACAATGGCGCCAGTTGGACCAATATTACCCCTGCTGGTTTGGGTCCTTGTTTGGTGAATGCCATTGAAGTGTCCCCTTTTGACAAAGGCACGGTTTACATCGCTACCACCCGTTACAAGTTCAACGACCACCAACCCGGTTTGTACAAGAGTACGGATTATGGTAAGACCTGGAAGCCCATCAACAAAGGCATTGGAGCCGAAGATTTTACGCGCGTGGTGCGAGAAGACCAAGTCCGCAAGGGTCTCTTGTTTGCCGGTACCGAAAGAGGCTTGTATTTGTCTTGGGATGGCGGAGAAAATTGGAAACCCTTTCCCCTTAACCTGCCTTCCGTGCCCATCACGGATTTGAAAGTGCACCAAAACAATTTGATTGCTGCTACTTCGGGCCGTTCTTTTTGGGTCTTGGACGATATCGAGGTCTTGCGCCAATACCAATCCAGTACAGCCAAAACCAACAAAATGGTTTTGCACCAACCCAAGCCCGCCATGCTCATGACGGGGTACAGCGAGATGGACCAGAATGGCAACCCCAGCGGTACCAACCCAACAGCAGGTGTCAATCCCGCCACTGGACTGGTTTTGTATTACCATTTGCCCAGTATACCAGATAGTGTAGAACTGACCATGGTGATACGCAATGCAAAAGGAGAACTTGTTCACCGCTACAGCAGCAAAGCCAATGAACTGTTTGCCAAATTCAATGGCAGACCAGGGGCCGATCCCCGCTTGCCCAAAAAACCAGGGCTGAACCGATTTGTCTGGAACCTGCGCCACGAGACCGTTCAAGGCATTCCCGGTGTGTACATAGAAAGCAGTTTTCGGGGACACAAAGCCATTCCCGGAAAATACAGCATCACCTTAACGGCAGGGAAAGAAGAGCAAGTGATCCAAACCGAAATCTTGGCCAATCCTTTGTTTGCTGTGACCCCAGCAGAATATGCGGAATACGACCAAGTCTTGGGCGCCATGGAAAAAGAAGTGAGCGAAATGCACCAACTGGTGAATGATTTGGACAGCAAACGCCAACAATTGGAAGCCTTCATCAAACAATGGCCTGCCGCTGCACCCGCCAGTTTAAAAGAGAAAGCCCAATCCTTGGTCAAAGCCTTGAAAGCCTGGGACAATGACATGATCCAAAGAAAGTCTACGGCTTATGATGACGTCGAAAACTTTCCCAATAAATTCACGGCCCAATACATGTTCACCATGAACCAAGCCGAATCGGACCTGCCCCGCATCAACCAACCGGTCTTGGACGAATGGACAGGACTACGCAAAACCTGGGCAGGTTTGCAACAGCGCGGCCAAGCCTTGCAAAAACAAGCGCTACCTGAATTGAATGCCCAATTGTCGGCAGTTGGCATAGGGGCCATCTGGAAGGATTTTTAATTTTCCTGATTCTATAAACTGTTTTTCCCGATGCGGGACAAGTAAAAACTTGTTCCGCATTTTTTTTGCAGCCCAAACGAAAAGCAAATAGAACAGATGAACCAAAAATTTCTTGCGATCCTTGTTTTCTCTTTTTTCTTGTTTCAACAATTCTCATCGGCCCAGCCCAAAGCAACAGATATACCCGCTAACACAGACAGCAACTGGATCACGCGCTTGCCCGAACTAACAGTAGTGGGCCGCAACAGCAAAAACGATTGGCAGTCCATGCCAAAAATTGTCGGCACCCATATTTACGCGGGCAAGAAAGCCAACTTGATTGTCATGGACAATGTGCAAGGCAATGTGGTGAACAATACCATGCGACAAGTAATGGCCAAAATTCCAGGCATCCACATTTGGGAAAGCGATCCCAGTGGCATTCAAATTGGCATCGCTGCCCGTGGCCTCAGCCCCAACCGTTCTTGGGAATTCAATGTCCGCCAAAATGGGTACGATATTTCGGCCGATCCCTATGGCTATCCCGAAGCCTATTACAATCCCCAATTGCAAGCCGTTCAAAGAATTGAAGTAGTGCGCGGTCAAGGCGCTTTGCAATATGGCCCCCAGTATGGTGGCTTGGTCAATTATATTTTAAAAGACGGCAGCGAGATCACCAAACCCTTTGCCTTGGAAAGCCAACAAACCGTGGGCAGCCAAGGTTTGTTCAACTCATACAATGCCATAGGGGGAACAAAGGGAAAAAACCATTACTACGCCTTTTTTGACCACCGCAACGGAAATGGTTTCAGGGACAACAGCCGCTTTTTTACCAACAATGGTTTCATCACTTTCAGCCACCGGTTTTCTGATCGCTTTAAACTCACCGCCGAAATGGTTCAATCCCATATCCGCAGCCAACAACCCGGTGGTTTGACCGATGCCCAGTTGGCCAACGGTGGGGTCCGTCAATCCTTGCGCAGCCGCAACTGGATGGACATCAGTTGGGCCACATATGCCCTCATGGCCGATTGGCAAATCAATGCCCAAACCCGTTTGAACACAAAAGTTTTTGGTATAAGTGGCGACCGCAACAGCGTGGGTTTTTTGCAAGCCCCCAATGTAAAAGACAGCATCAACCCTGCCACCTTAACTTATGCCAATCGGACAGCTCAAACCGATCAGTACCGCAACTGGGGGATGGAGTCTCGCTTCATTACCGCATTTGAATTGGGCCAAAAAGAACACCAGTTTTCTGCCGGTATCCGTTATTTCAAGGGCCACACCCAACGTTTCAGTGGTGGCAGGGGAACAACCGGAAGCGACTATGACATGAACGTGATTGGAGCATTCAATGGGGACATTCAATTTGTTTCGCAGAACACTGCGGCTTTTGCAGAAGCCATTTTTAAATTGAGCAAGAAATGGCTCTTGGTTCCCGGCATTCGCTGGGAAAATGTATCCGGATCCGCTGCAGGGAGAAATGGTTTCTCCAATGGTCAACCCATTGTATTGCAAAACATCCACCGCAACAGAAGCTTTGCCCTAGCGGCCCTGGGCCTTGAATACCACCTCAGTGCCCAAACTGAATTTTATGCCAATGCTGCTCAAGCCTATCGGCCCATTCAGTTTGCGCAGTTGCAAGCCGCTCCCACCACCGACATCATTGATCCCAATTTAACGGACAGCAAGGGCTATACCCTTGAAGCCGGTTACCGCGGCAAACACAAGAACTGGTTGCATTTTGATGTCAGTTTTTACCACATGGTGTATGGAGACCGCGTGGGAACCTTGGCACAAAGCAATGGTACCCGCTTGGTGACCAATGTAGGCAACAGCGAAGCTTATGGTGTGGAGGGTTTTGTGCAACTGAACCTGCTGAAAATATTTCAGCAAAACAGTCCCTTGGACTTAAGTGTTTTTGGGTCCTGGGGTTGGAACCATGCAGCATATGTGGGCAACTTGAAAGACCCCAATTTGCAAAACAAAAAAGT
>RDYY01000229.1 GCA_004293505.1 Sphingobacteriia bacterium
GGTTTCCAAGTCAAGGGCCGACAGCAAGCTGGGCGTACCCCCACCCCAATAAATGGTTTGCAAAGGGCTTTTGGTTTCTGGTGCGCGCAACCTGATTTCTGTGGCCAAACCGGCCACCATTCTCTCTTTTCCTCCCAGGTTGGTAGAGAAATGAAAATTGCAATAGTGACATGCTTTGCGACAAAAAGGAACATGGAGGTAAAGGCCAGACATCTTGCGGACAAAAGTAGATTCTTTATTTTTGGCGCATGAAGAAATGCGGTTGGTGCACCAGGGTCCTTTTTTTGCTCATGGGTATTTTTCCTGCCCTGTCTTGGTCCGCGGGCATGGACACCACCACCTATCGCCAAATTTTGGACCACCCCTACCTGCCTTTGAAAAAACCAGCCCTGATCATGGTTTCTGGTCTGGTCAACCACCCGGGAAAAGAAGAATTGTTCTACCTGATTTTGGGAATAGGGTTTTTGTTGGCCCTGATCAAAGGGGCTTTTCCCAAGTATTTCAAAAGCCTTTTCTCTTTGTTTTTTCAATCCTCACTGCGGCAAAAACAAACCCGGGAGCAAATTTCACAAGAGAACCTGGGGGCTTGGATGGTGCAATTGTTGTTTGTATTGTCCATGGGCTTGTTCATCACTTTGTTGGTGCAGTGGAAACAGTGGTCCAGCCTGCCTTTTTGGTTGCTTTTTGCTTGGTCAGCAGGGTTTTTGGCTGTGTTGTACCTGGGCAAATTCCTGCTCCTGCAGTTCATTGGTTGGGTCACCCAACACCAAGCAGCTGCAGAAAAATACTTGTTTGGGGTTTCCTTGGTCAACCGCATCATGGGCATCGCCATTTTACCCTTTGTACTTTTGATGGCTTTCCACACCGATCCAATTTTTTTAGAGCAAACTTTTTTGGTCGCCATGGGCATGTTGGTTCTCTTGTTTGGCTACCGCTTTTTGGTCTCTTTTTCGGCCATTCGCTCCGAATTAGACCTCAATCCTGGGCATTATTTGTTGGGACTGGTGGCTTTGGAGTGGTTACCTATGGCATTGATTTATAAGGGTTTGATGATTTATTTGGCCATGACCAAGACCGGAACCAAAACCAAAGCTGCTGCATCCGTTACCTCATTGAAAAAAATCCTGGTCTCCCAACCCCGACCAGAAAGCGAGAAATCGCCTTATTTTGAGTTGGAACGGAAATACAAGGTTGAACTTGTCTTTCACCCCTTTATTGTCTTGGAAGGGATCCCCGCCAAAGAATTCCGCAAGCAAAAGATTGACATAGCCCAGTACACGGGCATCATTTTCACCAGCCGCAATGCCATTGATCATTTTTTTCGCATGAGCGAAGAAATGAAAGTCAGCATTGGACAGGATACCAAGTATTTCTGTATCACAGAAGCGGTGGCGCTTTACCTGCAAAAATTCATCCTTTACCGCAAGCGCAAGGTGTTTTATGGGGCAGATGGCACCAACAAGAGCTTGTTTGATGTCATCAACAAGCACAAAGAAGCCGAGAAATTCCTCTATGTCTGCAGCGAAAACCAACAGGATTCTGAAATCGTGAACTGGTTGAAAAACCACCGTTGTGATTTTCAGTTGGGGTTCATGTACCGCAGCATCAGCAACAACATCAAACCTGTTTTGGACCAGTCTGAATTTGATGTGATTTGCTTTTTTACCCCCAGTGGCGTCAAATCCCTCTTGGACAATTGTCCTGCATTTAAGCAAAACGGAACGGTCATGACGGCTTTTGGGAGCAATACGTCCAAGGCCGTAGCCGATGCAGGTTTTAGGCTGGACATCCAAGTCCCATCGCCCCAGAAACCCAGCATGGTAGCGGCGCTGGACCAGCACTTGAGTGCTTTGAAGTTGAACCGGAAATAATTGCAGAAATCACCGGAATTTTCAACTTTTTTCCCCTTACTGGCGTTTTTAGCAATTGTATAACAGATCAGGCTGTAACTTGCCCTTGACAGTTGGGGAGCCCTTCCCCATGGCTTTTAAAATAAAACCGACGTATTTGGCGTTAATGCTACTTCAAGTGAATGTTAATGTTTGAAAACCACTGCCCCACCGGCAGGGCTGAGCAGACTGAAAACCTATATTTGCCACTGTCAAAATCACCGCTGGTCATGAAAAACCGTTTTCCAATTTTGTTTGCTGCGGCATTGTCCCTGGTGTTTTCGTCTTGTTTTTTGAACAAGAACAAAAAAGCCAAAGGAATACCGGACGATGGCCAACTCTATGGCGTGGCGCCCAGCACCAACAAGACCATGGGAGCTCCCCGCAACATGGTCTATGTGCAGCCTGGTTCCTTCCACATGGGTCCCAGTGACGAGGACATCAGCTACAACTATACCACCCGCAACCGTCAAGTGTCCATTCCTGGATTCTGGATGGATGCCACCGAAATCACCAATAACCAATACCGCCAGTTTGTTCATTGGGTCAGGGATTCCTTGGCTTTCAAAGTATTGTTTGGGGGCGGCATCAACAAGTCGGATGATACCATGGCCGTAGACAAAAAGAAAATGGCCACTGTAAAATGGGACAAAAACACCATTGAAAAATTAAATGAACTGATTTTGGCACCAGACAACCGCTTGTATGGCAAAGCCGAAATAGATCCCGACAAATTGGTTTACCGCGTAGAGTATTTTGACTTGAACGAAGCTGCCAAAAAAGAGAATGCTGGCCAGCCCCGCAAAAATTTCAAGGTCAAGCGCGACCAAAAAGTATATCCGGATACTTTGGTTTGGATGAGGGATTTCTCTTATTCCTACAACGAGCCCATGACCCGCCGCTATTTTAACCACCCTGCTTTTGGCAATTATCCTGTGGTGGGTGTTACTTGGAAGCAAGCTGTTGCTTTCTGTCATTGGAGAACCCATATCCAAAACCGCCACCTGAACCAACGCAACGTGGCTTTGGAAGGTGAGTACCGCTTGCCCAGTGAAGCGGAATGGGAATATGCAGCCCGTGGCGGCAGAACCAATGCCATGTACCCTTGGGGCAGCTACTATCCCCGCAACAAAAAAGGTTGTTTGTTGGCCAATTTCAAACCTGGACGGGGTAATTATGCAGAAGATGGTGCTTTCTATACCATGCCCGCCAATGCCTATTGGCCCAACGATTATGGTTTGTACAACATGGCAGGTAATGTGGCCGAATGGACAGGCTCTTATTTCTACGAAGGAGCTTACAATTTTGTCTCTGACATGAGTCCCGACATCCGCTACGATGCCAAAGAAACCGACAATCCCCGCGAAAAACGCAAAGTGGTACGGGGGGGTAGTTGGAAAGACATCGCTTACATGATGCAAGTCAGTACCCGCAATTACGAATACCAGGATACAGCCAAATCTTACATCGGTTTTCGTTGTGTGATTGACCTGGCTCCCCGCATGAAAAAATAAAACCCAAACTCCCCTTAAAAACCCATTCTATGGCTTCAGGTGTTTCTCCCGCAGTGAACAGAGCAGTTAACGTAGTGGTCAGCTTAGGTGCTGCCGTGGTCATTTTTGGTGCCATGGCCAAAATCCTCCACCTTTCTTGGGCCGACTGGGCCTTGAAAATTGGTCTGACCACAGAGGCGTTGATTTTCATCATCTATGCTTTCTTGCCTCCTCCTGACATGGGCGCTCCTGCCCCTGCTGTAGTTGATGCAGGCAACCCCGCCCTCAAGACCATGGAGAAAATGTTGCAAGAAGCCGACATCACCCCCACCAATTTGGGCAAACTGTCTGAAGGCTTCAAGAAATTAGGCAGCACCGTAGACAAGATGGGCGAAATTGGTGATGTGGTAAAATCCACCACTGATTTTGCAGCCAAATCCAAAGAAGCCACTGCGGCCATGGGCTCTGTGTCAACTGCTTTGACTGGCGTTGCACAAAACCTTACTTCTTTTGAAAACGCTTCTCAAGCCACCAAGGAATTCCACCTGCAAGTACAAGGCCTGACCAAAAACTTGACGGCCTTGAACACTGTATACGAATTGGAATTGCAAGAAAGCAACAACCACCTCAAAGCCCTGAACCAGTTTTACGGCAAGCTGTCACAAGCTTCTGCCGCCATGACCAGCAGCGCAGACGATGCCATCAAAGCCAAGGAACAAATTGCAGCTTTGGCCGGCAATTTGAGCAGGCTGAACCAAGTCTATGGCAGCATGTTGAGTGCCATGCAAGGAAAATAATCCCAACTACCCATTGTAAAACTGAAGATAAACAAGCGATCTTATGGCACTACCCAAGGAGCCGAGGCAGAAGATGATCAACATGATGTACCTGGTGCTGACCGCACTGTTGGCACTGAATGTCTCTTCTGAAATACTGAATGCTTTTAAAACGGTGGACAAAAGCCTGACCACGGCAACCGGCATTGCAGAAAAAAAGAACACAGAAATATTCAAATCTTTTCAACGCAAAGTAGAAGATCCTACCACCAGGGAAAAAGCGCAACAATGGTTGCCCAAGGCCCAAAAAGCCAAAACCCTAAGCGATGATGTATTCAACTATTTGGAATCTCTGAAAGCAGAACTGAAAAAAGAAGCAGGACTGAAAGTAGAGAACGGCAAAGAAGATTACAAAGAAGACGATTTGGAAGCAGCCACCCGCTTGTTTGTTTCTGAACCCCCTTCCGGCAAAGGCAAAGGAAAAGAATTGTACGAGAAATTGCGCAGTTTCAAAGAGCAACTCTTGGCCATTGATCCAGCCATTGCCAAAGAAGTAGGTCCAAACCTTCCCTTGGACATTCCTGACCTGAAAGACAACAAAGCCAAATCTGACTGGGTCTACCAATTTTTTCACATGACCCCAACCGTAGCGGGCATCACCATTTTGAGCAAGTTTCAAAATGACGTAAAGAACAGTGAAGCCCAAGTGGTGGAATATTGCCACAAAGAAATTGGAGAAGTAGAATTGGTGTATGACCAATTTGAAGCCATTGCCAATGCCAATGCCAGCTATGTGATGCCCGGCGAAGAAATTGTGATCAATGCAGGTGTAGGCGCGTTCAACAGTGCTTCCAAGCCCAATGTTTCAGTGGATGGCGCATCTGCTACACCCACACCCGAAGGCGCTTTTGAATACAAGTTCAAGCCCACCAGTTCTGGTTCTAAAATGGTGAAGATCTCATTTGTAAAACCAGATGGTACAGTAGCTTCTGTGACCAAAGAAATCAAGTACACCGTAGGTGTTCCTTCTGGATTAACTGTTTCTACCGACAAGACCAGGGTATTTTACCAAGGACTGGAAAAC
>RDYY01000435.1 GCA_004293505.1 Sphingobacteriia bacterium
CAGGACCCATACATTAAAAGTGTATTGCTCTACCAACTGAGCTACGGAATCTGAAATGAGATACTTGTTCTTATTTCGGGTTGCAAAAATAAGCGATTTCATTCCTCTACCAAATTTTTATCTGTTTTTTTTCATGAATCTTCTAGCAGTTCTCTCAGCGCGAAGTATTTTTGAGGATAAATCATGAACATGGGCTTGTTTATTTCTCCTGCTACCGCCAATGAGCCTGTTTCACAGGAGTGTTTTTCTGGAAAAGTAATTGTTGTCACCGGTGGCTCAGAAGGCATAGGCAAAGCCATGGTTGAGTTTTTTTTAACCGCTGGCGCCAAAGTGGCTACTTGTGGTAGAAACCATGACAAGCTTTATGCTTTACAAGCGGCACACAGCGGAATGCCTTTGGTGATACATGTGGCAGACGTGAGCAAGGAAATGGAGTGTCAACTCTTTATAGAAAAAGTAGTGCAGCAATTTGGTGGCATTGATGTGCTGATCAACAATGCCGGGATTTCTATGCGTTCCTTGTTCCAAGATTTGCAATTAGAAACTTTGCGCAAGGTCATGGACATCAATTTTTGGGGCATGGTGTATTGTTCCAAATTTGCTTTGCCCCACTTACAAAAAACCAGTGGCTCCATTGTGGGTGTCTCCTCTATTGCAGGCTACCGGGGTTTGCCAGGAAGAACTGGTTATTCTGCTTCTAAGTTTGCCATGAATGGGTTTTTGGAAGCACTGAGAACAGAATTATTGGACGAAGGAGTGAATGTGCTGTGGGTTTGTCCAGGCTTTACTGCCTCTAATATTCGCCAAGTGGCTTTGGACCAAAACGCCCAACCACAAGGAGAGTCGCCCATGGATGAAAGCAGCATGATGAGTGCCCAACTTTGTGCCCAACACATTGCTCGGTCTATCCGCAAGCGCCAACGCACTTTGGTCTTGACTTTTAATGGTCACCGTACGGTTTGGCTCAACAAATGGTTGCCCCAATTGACCGATCGTTTGGTGCGTAATTTTTTCTTTAAAAATGGCCGATTGGCGAAATAAGTCAATGCCTTGGGGCGTTATGCCAAAGCATGCCCATCCTGACATTGT
>RDYY01000230.1 GCA_004293505.1 Sphingobacteriia bacterium
TGCGTATTGCGGGTTGGGGAGCACCACTTGTTTGGCCAATGTGATGCCCGGATAATTTACTTTGAATGTTGTATTGGCACCAAAGGCAAATGGGGCTTGTACAATGATTTGCACTTTGTTCCAAGCCATGCCAGCAAACCAATTCAAGGGATAGGTTTTCACTGGGCTTTCTGGCGGAAGAGCTGCTCCATTCAAACAGAACACAGCTAATTGACAAAAAATCAAAGTGGAAGAGAGAATATTTTTTTTCATAATGGCCTATTGGGCGTTGGTTCGCAATTTTATTTTCACAGCTCCTTCATCGTACACAAAGAGGACACTGATGGCCCCACATATCATGAAAAAGCCTGCCAATACAATGGCATAAATGGGCTGACCGCCATACAGGTGTGTTTCACAATCCATCCCCCAAAAAACCCATTGATGATTTGGGGAAGGGTAATGAAAAAATTAAAGATGCCCATGTAGATGCCCAGTTTTCCGGCAGGGATGGCCCCGCTTAAAATAACATAGGGCATGGCCAAGATACTGGCCCAGGCCAAGCCTACACCCACCATGGAATAAGTCAAGTAAACAGGGTCTTTGATGAAATAGATGGAGATCAAGCCCATGCCGCCAGCCAATAGTGAAAACGCATGGGTTCCTTTGCGACCCAAAAATTTGGCCAAGAGAGGCAAACACAAAGCATAAACAGCTGCGACCAAATTATACACGCCAAAGGCAGCACTCACGGCATTGCCTGCGTCGTTATAGGCCACCGATTTGGCGTAATCGCCACTGAGGCCGTAAACATGGGTGGCCACTGCATCGGTGGTAAAGACCCACATGCTGAACAAAGCAAACCATGAAAAAAATTGTACCAGTCCCAATTGCTTCATGGTACGGGGCATGTGACCAAAGTCCCTGAAAATGTCCCAAATGCTTCCGCCACCTTGGTTTTCTGCCACCCCATGGTAACGGGCATATTCTTCGGGTGGGTATTCCTTGGTTTTCCAAACCGTGACCAAAATGGCCAAGACAAAAACCGCCGCACCTATGTAAAAAGCGTAACGGATATTATCGGCCACGCCGGTTTCACCCGCTTCCTGGGAAAATCCATTGTCGGCCAACAAAGATGGCAGGGCCGAACCGGCCACTGCCCCTACCCCAATCAAAAATGTTTGAATGGCAAATCCACTGGTGCGTTGGCTATCGGGCAAGATATCGGCCACCAAGGCCCGGAAAGGCTCCATGGCAACATTAAAAGAAGCATCCATGACCATGACCATGCCCGCACCAATCCACAAAGCGGGGATGATGGAAGAGACTGCGCCAGAATTGGGCAAGAATACCAAAGCCACAGAACTGAGCAAGGCGCCCGTTAAAAAATAAGGTTTGCGCCGACCATAGCGGTTCCAGGTGCGGTCACTGTAATGTCCAATCAAGGGTTGAACAATCATGCCCACCAAAGGGGCAACAATCCAAAACATGGGTAGCTGTTCCACATCAGCACCAAAGGAACGCAGGATGCGGCTGGTGTTGCCATTTTGAAGGGCAAACCCAAATTGGATGCCCAAGAACCCAAAGCTCATGTAGAAAATCTGGGCCAAGCTTAACCTGGGTTTTTCTACCAAGTTTTTGCCAGCCGAAGGAAAGGTTGTATTGGCCATATCAATCGTTTAAAAGGGGCTAGCCCCATGATTGACCAATATACAATTTATATCACAAAGCCATCGGGCAATACCGCCGTTTTCTTGACCACAACAATGCCATCTTTAACGGCATAAAGGGGATGGTCCACATTGGCCAAATGCTTGCCGCCATTGATGCGCACGTCATTGCCAATGCGACAATTTTTGTCGATGATGGCGTCTTTGATGTAACACCTTTCACCAATGCCAATCTTGGGCAATCCTTTTGCCGTGTTGCTGTTCATTTGCTCCAAGGTTTCGTAATAGTCATTCCCCATGATATAGGTATTCACTACGGTGGTACCATGGCCAATCCGGGATCGGATGCCCACCACACTTTGTTCAATGCGACTGGCATTGATGATGGACCCTTCTGCAATGATGGTTTTCTCCAAGGTGGTGCCACTGATTTTGGCCGGGGGCAACATGCGGGCACGGCTGTAGACGGTCTTTTGGTTGTCAAATAAATTGAAAGGTGGGATGTCTTGTGTTAGGGCCAAGTTGGCTTCGTAAAAAGAATAAATGTTTCCAATGTCGGTCCAATACCCATCGTATTGGTAGCTCAATACTTTGGATTTTTCAATGGCATGGGGAATGATTTCTTTGCCAAAATCGGTGGCAGCGGGGTGCACGTCCATCAACAGGCTTTGCAAGACTTGTTTGTTGAAAATATAAATCCCCATGGAGGCCAAATAATGCCGACCTGTTTTCTGCATTTCCGAGCCAGTATCCGACACCCAATCTGGCAAAACATCCAATTTGGGTTTTTCAATGAATGAAGTAATCATTTGTTCTTCGTTGGTCTTGAGGATACCAAATTCTGGGGCATCTCTTTGGTCAACGGGAATGGTGGCAATGCTGATCTCGGCTTCTGCCGCTATGTGGGCCTGCAACATCTCTACAAAATCCATTTGATAGAGTTGGTCACCGCTCAAAATCAAAATGTGTTCGTACTCCAAATTAGAAATGTGGCGCAAGGATTGGCGCACCGCATCAGCTGTACCTTGGTACCAACCTGGATTGTCAGGGGTTTGCTCGGCCGCCAATATGTCCACAAATCCTGTACTGAAGGCACTGAAATGATAAGTGTTTTTGATGTGCTTGTTCAGCGAAGCAGAATTGAATTGGGTCAACACAAACATGCGGTTGATGCTGCTGTTGATGCAATTGCTGATGGGGATGTCTACCAAACGGTATTTGCCCGCAATGGGTACGGCTGGTTTGGACCGACTGGCAGTCAATGGGAAAAGACGGGTGCCGGCTCCACCACCCAAGATCACTGCTACCACCGATTTAGAGAAATTCTGCATAGGGCTCAATTTACACTTTTCTAACTCAAATATACATTTCGGTAAGATTCTACCGTTGATTCCCAACTGTGGTCAATTTGCATCATGTGCTGGCGCATCCATTGAAAATGGGTGGGGTCTGCATAGGCTTCCAAGGCCCTGCCAATGGAATAAACAATGTCGTCCACACTGGCTTGGTCAAAGCGAATACCATAGCCCTCCCAATCGCCCAGGTCTATAACAGTGTCCCTCAAGCCACCTGTGTTGCGCACAATCGGCAAAGTGCCATAGCGCAAAGCATACAATTGGTTCAAACCACAGGGTTCCACCCGGCTGGGCATGAGCAAGAAATCTGCTCCGGCATACATCCGGTGGCTCAAGCCCTCATTGTATCCAATCACAGTACTGAATTGTCCAGGATATAGTTGACCCATTTGTTGCAAGGACCATTCTACTTGTGTGTCACCACTGCCCAAGACCAAATAAGATGCTTTTTGTGGAAACCGGTAAATGGCTTGGTGAAAAGCTTCGGGCAAAAGATCGGCGGCCTTCTCGCCCACCAATCGGCCAATGAAAACCAACAAAGGCAGGTTGGGATCCAAACCAAATTCTTGACAAAGGGAGGACTTGTTGGCCAACTTTCCTTTTTGAACAGTTTTGCGGTTAAAGTGGTGGGTTAAATAACCATCTGTTGCTGGGTCCCAAACGGCATTGTCAATGCCGTTCAAAATGCCCACACATTTGCCCTGTTCGTATTCAAATAGTTTTTCAAGCCCATTGGCATTGGTTTTGAGCTCTGCCATGTAACTGGGACTGACCGTGGTGACTTTGTGTGCACAGCGCACACCAGCAGCCAAGGGGTTGATGGTACCGGCCCAATCCAAGAGCCCCCTTTTCCACAAGTCCCAACTGGGGATCAAAACAGATTTGTCCCATCCCATCCAACCTTGGTATTGTCCATTGTGAATGGTTAAAATGGTTTTGATACTGGCCAAGTGCCGATACGCATAACAATGTTGCAGCAGGAAGGGTACCAATGCCGTGTGGTGGTCATGACAATGCACCACATCGGGCCTGTGTTCCCAGTGACTGAGCCAATCCACTACAGCAATTTGAAAAGCAGTAAACCTTTCTGTGTCATCGTCGTAGCCATAAATTTTTTGCCGGTCCAAGAGCCCGTTGATGTCAACCAAGTAAAGGTCAAACCCCAACTTGTTTTGGGATTCCTTGATGATGGTATAATCAAATTGCCAATTCCCCATTTGCGCCTGGCCTTTGAAATCTACCGTCCATTCATTGGCATATAAAAATTTGGTGCGGTACATGGGCATGACCACTTTGGCAATGTCACCCGCTTGGTTTTGGTATTTGGGCAAAGCCCCTACAACGTCTCCCAAACCACCGGCTTTGGCCACGGGATAACATTCTGCACTCAGGTGTATGATTTCCATAAATGGGGTAATGTCGTTTCTTGATTGAATATAGCCAAGTGCTGCCAAACCCCAAAACAGGGAATCTTTTTTCTGTCCTTTTTATTTTATACTTTCAGGCTTCAC
>RDYY01000437.1 GCA_004293505.1 Sphingobacteriia bacterium
CTGGGTTTTGTGGCGGCTTCACCACTTTCTCGGCCTTTGCCTGGGAGAACTTTCAACTCTTGCAGCAAGGCCGTTATGTAATCTTTGTTACCTACACAGCGGGCACGATTTTATTGGGCTTATTCGCCGTAGCTTTGGGCTACCAATCCATGAAATAATGAATATTCCTTCTCAAGTATTGCATCCCTGGCATGGCGTACCAGCAGGAGAGCACGCCCCCCGCATTGTGAATGCGGTCATTGAAATTCCCCAAGGCTCGCGGTGCAAATATGAAATTGACAAAGCGAGCGGTTTGTTAAAGCTTGACCGGGTTATTTTTTCCTCTTTTTACTACCCCATCAATTACGGCTTCATCCCCCAAAGCTATGGAGGTGACAAAGACCCCTTGGATATATTGGTGATTACCTCTTTACCTGTTCAACCCCTGACCTTGATGGAGGCCAAAATCATTGGGGTGATGCAAATGGTTGATGGTGGCGACCCTGATGACAAAATCATTGCTGTGGCCAATACCGATCCTGGCGTAAACCACTACAACAACATTGAAGAATTGCCCAAACATTTTTTTGATGAATTGCGCCATTTCTTTGAAGAATACAAAAAATTAGAAAACAAAACCGTGGTAGTAGAAGACTTTGGTGACAAGGCCAAAGCCTTGGCCATTGTAGAAGAGGCTTTGTCTTATTACAAGACTTGTTTCCCCCATTAAAACATTTCACATGAGTACCACTACCCTTTTGTTGTTGGTCTTGGTTGGATTGGCAGCCGGCTTTTTGAGTGGTGTTGGGTTTCAGCCAAAAACAAGCCCAAGGCACTTCCTTGGGCATCCTGCTCTTACCTGTAGGGATTTTGGCAGTGATCCAATATTACAAACAAGGGTATTTGAACGTCAACTACGTATTGGTGGTCTCAGCCGCCTTTGTATTGGGGGGATTCTTGGGTTCTAAATTGGCCCTCTCTTTGCCCGATGCCACCATGAAAAAAGTATTTGCTGTTGTTTTGATCTTGATTGCCATCAAAATCATCTTTTTTGACGAAAGCAAAAAAGGCCCTGCCCCTTCCCAGGCCCAGTCAGAAAGCATTTTGGCAGAGAAAGTCGAAAAAACTTCTTGATGCAGGCAGCAGGCCTTATCTTTGCCAAAACAAAAAATTACCCTCCATGGATACCCAAAAAGCAACCGGTAAATATTGGCTCTTGTGTTTTTTTTGGTTGGCGGTCTTGATTACTTTGATGGTCGTTTACCGTGAATTCTTCTGGCTGGCGGTCGTTTACCGTGAATTCTTCTGGCTGGCCTTGCCAGGCTTTGTGACCTATTTTGCTAAAGCCATGGATTTGATTTAACCCCCTACTACAACAATTCCCCATAGAAACGAGCAAAGCACCCCTTGGTGCTTTTTTTATGCTGTATAGCGTTTAACCAAACGCAGGTGATGGGTTCTTTCCCCAGTGATGGCATGTAGAATGCCCTCTTGGTCAATGGGGTCGATGCGCACTTTACCAGATGCATGGACAATGGTTTGTGGGCCCAAAAGCATGCCCACATGGGTGATTTTACCCGCAGCATTGTCAAAAAATGCCAGGTCCCCACTTTGTCCTTCAGCCAAAAAACCCAGGTCCCGACCCAATTCGGCTTGTTGGTAAGCATCCCGGGGCAAGTACTGGCCAAAAAAACGAAAAACTTGTTGGGTAAACCCACTACAATCTATCCCAAAGACAGATCGGCCGCCCCACAAATAAGGGGTGTTCAAATAGCTTTTTGCCAATTGAACCATGGCTTCTGTTCCAGGGGTGGCAGCTTGTGGTACATGAACGGTTCCTTTGTTGTCAAAAACATAAGCACCCAAGGCCAATTGGTTGTTTTGAAATAAGCGCAAGTTGGATCCCAAGGGAACCCGCATGTCTTCTCCATTCACTTGGATCAACTGGGCAAAGTCACCTGCCAAGGCTTCTGGTTGTGGCGGGCTTGACACCCATGTTGCTGGAACAGCCAAAAGCTGGCTTTTTTGGCACCATCCCTCATAATTTTCATATTGGGTTTGGACCAAAACAAAATCACCCGATATAGCCAAAACATGGGCCAGTTCGCCAAACAAGAGTTGGTTGGTCATTTCACTGCGGTGCGCTGCTTCGCTGCGCATGGGTACGGTTCCCGTCATTGCCATCATCCATTCCACGGCTAGATCTTTTGGGGAAAGATATGGATTTTCGCTTCGGATGCATCCCTAAAAAAACTACATTGGGCCATGGCCAAATCACCTCCTAAGGTTTATACCGATGC
>RDYY01000438.1 GCA_004293505.1 Sphingobacteriia bacterium
GACCACCACTGGTTTTTTCTTTTTCAACAAACTGATTTCGCGCCAAATCACGTCACTGGCCAGGGCCGAGCCACCCGGAGAATTGACCCGAAACACCACAGCTTTGATGTCTTCATCAAAGCGAATCTTGCGCAAAATATTTTTGTAAGCATCACTGCCAATCTCGCCCTTCATGCCTTCGCCTGAAACAATGTCACCATCTGCAAAGACCAAGGCAATGCGCTTGCCCGATCCGGTTTTGTAATCGACTGCTTGTTTGTAAGTGCCCAAGGAAACAAAATTGATTTTTTCCTTTTCAGGCAAGCGCAACCATTTGTACCACAAGGATTTTACTTGGTCATCGTAAAACGCACCATCTACCAAGCCCGCCGACAAAGCATCTTGGGCCGTTTGGATGCTGCCCTTGACGGCCAGTGCCCTAAAATAAGCCGAGTCTTTTTTGCGGGCCTTGGCGGTTTGGTACAAAAAAGTTATCGTAAAGCTCGCCCAACCAAACCCTGGTTTGTTCGCGGTTGGCATCGGTCATTTTTTTCTCGCGCAAGGGCTCGGTGGCACTCTTGAACTTGCCCGCATAAAAAATCTGGGGCTCAATTTCTAATTTGTCCAACATGCTTTTCAAGAAAAACAAATTGGCCGAAAAGCCCGTCCACTCCAGGCCTCCTTGGGGATGACAAATAATTTTGTCGGCTTCAGCAGCCACGTAATATGCTTTTTGGCCAATGACTTCTGCATGGGCCATTACAAATTTGCCCCCCGACTTAAAATCGGCCACGGCTTGGCGCAACTCTTCGCTGGCGGCAAAACCCTGGGCATTGGCACCGGCCAAAATTAGGAGGCCTTTGACCGCACTGTCTTTTTTGGCCGCTTGCAAGAGCAAACTGACTTCGTACAAACTGGGCATTTCTTGGCTGCCCTTGTTGAAGAGAGAAAAGGGCGTTTCTTGGTACTGTTCGGGATAGGGCTTGGACAAATCCAAAACCAAGACCGCTTTTTCACCAATGCTGGGTTTCTCTACCGAAGCAGCCGCATTGGCAAACAAGCCAATCAAGACAAAAATGCCAATGACAGTAAACAAGATCAAGGCCAATAAAGTGGCAAAAACTATTTTGAAAAATCCGCGCATGTGCTTGAATAATGAAGTGGAGTAAAGATATTTGAAGGTTCAAAGATGAACAATTAATGTTTAAGGCCTATATATTATCCGGCAGCAACCTGGACCAGCCCTTGGACCAATTGCAAGAAGCCAAAGAAAGGATTGCTGCGCGCTGTGGAAAAATATTGGCCGCTTCCGAGATCTATGCCAGTCCCCCCTGGGGCTATACCGAGCAACCCGATTTTTTGAACCAAGCTTTGGTGGTAGAAACAATCCTGGCCCCAGAAGCCCTGATGCAAAGCCTTTTGCAAATTGAGCAAGACATGGGCCGCATCCGGGCCCGGCACATGGGGCCCCGCCGCATAGACTTGGATTTGCTCTTGGTGGACCAATTGACCTGCGATACCCCGCTCTTGCTTTTGCCCCATCCCCGC
>RDYY01000231.1 GCA_004293505.1 Sphingobacteriia bacterium
GGGTATGGCCCTGCCATTGAAAGGATTGATGGCATAAGCGCCGGTAAAACAACCCGTGATTTTTTTCTCGGCTTGTCGCTCTCTTTCACTCCTGCTTTTTACATAATCCAAATATTCGGCTACTGCTGGTGCTTGGTCCGGTTGAACAATCTCTAACAACCATTCGGTTTCTGGTGCCAAGACCATGAAGTCCACACCAAAAATGGTATCGGGTCGGGTGGTATATACTTTAAGGGTTCTCTGATCTGGAGAAACGCCTTGCAGTGCAAAATCAATCTCGGCCCCATAACTTTTTCCAATCCAATTCAATTGCATTTCTTTCATGGCGTCGCTGAAAGAAATGGTTTCTAGTCCACTGATGAGACGGTCGGCATATTCAGTAATGCGCAAATACCATTGGCGCAATTTTTTCTTGACCACTGGGTGTCCGCCCCTTTCACTGAGGCCATTCACCACTTCATCATTGGCCAAAACGGTGCCCAAAGCTTCGCACCAATTTACTTCTCCCTCACCACAAAATGCCAGGCGATAGTGCATAAGGACATCCGCTTTTTCCTTGTCGGAAAATCCGAGCCAATCAGCTGCGCCAAAACGCAAGTTGGGTTGACCAGGGCAGGGATGGTCTGGGTTTCCTGATTGGGCAAACACTGCCTCCAAATGAGATATGGGACGGGCTTTTTGGATGGCCCGGTCAAAATAAGCACCAAACAATTCCAAGAAAATCCACTGGGTCCAGCGGTAATATTGGGGTTCACAAGTGCGCACTTCGCGGCTCCAATCATAAGAGAAACCAATGTTGTTCAGTTGCTGGCGAAAATTGTCAATGTTTTGTACCGTACTAGTGGCAGGATGAACCCCATGGTCAATGGCATATTGTTCGGCTGGCAAACCAAAAGCATCGTATCCCATGGGATGCAACACATTGAACCCTTGCAAACGCTTGAATCGACTGTATATGTCTGAAGCGATATAGCCCAAAGGGTGTCCAACGTGTAATCCTGCTCCACTGGGATAAGGAAACATGTCCAACACATAATACTTAGGCTTGGCCGATAAATGATCTACCCGGTAAGCCTGCTGGGCTGTCCACTGTGCCTGCCACTTCTGCTCAATTGACCTGAATGCATATTCCATGAAAAAGCCATTTTTAGGTTTTGCGTTTTTTTAACGCAAGCCATGGCAGAAAGGGCTATTTTGGGTGCCTGTTCTACCTGTTTCAAGTGGGCAAATGTAAGTCTTTAGCCGCCAAAACCCTACATTTGCCCCTGTTGCAGAAGTCCCAAGAACCCAAAACATCTTGACATGACCCAAACCGGTAAAGCTTCCTTGAAAAGAAGCCAACCCAATTATCTTTCTACCATTTTTGGCGTAGCCGTGGTGCTCTTTATTTTGGGCATCATGGGCTGGTTTTTCTTGAACATTCAAGCTGTCGGCAACGCTTTCAAAGAAGACATTCGCATTTCGGCCTATCTGCGTTCCATGAACAAAGACACCATTGCCCAAATTCAGCAATACATTGCCGCTAAGCCTTATGCCAAAAACGTGACCTATGTGGACAAGAAAAAGGCCAAGGAAATTTGGAACAAAGAGAACAACGAAGATTGGGCCAAGATTTTGGACGTGAATCCCCTTCCCGAAAGCATTGATTTTTATGCCAAGGCAGATTATGTCAATAAAGATTCCTTGTTGAAAATTTCAGATGATATTTTGGGTGCTTATGGCAACCAAATCACCGATTTACAATATCCCCAAAGCTTGGTCACCAACCTCAATGAAAGGGCATCAAAAATTGGTTTGATTTTTCTGGTCGTGGCTATTTTGCTGTGCAGCATTGTCATTTTCAGCATTGACAACACCATCCGCCTGGCCATGTTCAGCAACCGTTTCCTGATCAAAACCATGCAAATGGTGGGTGCTACGCGTTCCTTCATCGCTCGCCCGTTGAACATACGAGCCCTCATCAATGGATTGATCAGTTCAGGTATTGCCTTGGTCCTCTTGTTTGTTTTAATCGGCTGGGCCGAGAGTCAATTCCCCCAACTCAAAGCCATCAGACAATTTGGGGATACCCTTTTGCTGGCCGGCAGTATTGTTTTTTTGGGGGTAGGGATTTCCGTTTTGAGTACACACCGCAGTATTTTGAAATACCTGAAAATGAAATTGGACGATTTATATTAATACGCTTAACAACAGTTAAACCCCTCTCATGTCTGCAGAAAAAAAAATAAGCCCACTATTTGGCCGCGCCAACTTCACCTGGATGTTGGTGGGTGGATTGGTCATGGCCTTGGGCATGGTCTTGATGGCCGGTGGCAAAAGTGAAGACCCCAATGTATTTGATGCCAATGCTGTTTATGGTTTTACCCGCATCACCCTTGCTCCTATTTTGATTGTACTGGGCTTGGTGATTGAAGTAGTGGCCATTTTCAAGAAGCCTTCTGCCCAATGACCCTGGTAGAATCCATCATCATTGCTGTGGTGGAGGGCATCACAGAGTTTTTACCTGTGTCCTCTACTGGCCACATGATCATCGCCAGTTCCTTCATGGGCATTGCCCAAGACGATTTTACCAAACTCTTTGAAGTAGCCATTCAATTGGGTGCTATCGGCGCTGTTTTGGTCTTGTACAAAAACAGGTTTTTTCCCCTCACCCGTTGGGTTTTCTATGCCAAATTATTGGTGGCTGTTGTACCGGCTTTGCTATTGGGTGCTTTGTTCAATGACCAAATTGATGCCCTCTTGGAAAGTCCTTTGACAGTGGCGCTTTCCTTGTTGTTGGGAGGCATTGTCTTGCTTTTCATAGACCGCTTTTTTCAGTCTGCACAAACCACATCCGAAAAAGAGATCAGTTTTTTACAAGCTTTTGTGATTGGTATTTTTCAATGCCTGGCCATGGTACCTGGTGTTAGCCGCAGTGCCGCCAGCATCATTGGAGGGATGCAGCAAAAACTGAGTCGGTCTTTGGCAGCAGAGTTTTCATTTTTTTTGGCCGTACCCACCATGGCTGCTGCTACTGGGTATAAATTGCTCAAAGCCTACAAAGAAACCCCAGACATCTTGCAAAGCAGTTCCAACCTGGGTTTGCTCTTGGTGGGGAATGTGGTGGCTTTTGTTGTGGCTTTGCTGGCGATTAAGTTTTTCATTGGTTTTTTACAAAAACATGGCTTTAAACTATTTGGCTGGTACCGAATCGTGCTGGGCTTGATTTTACTCGTATTATTGTACACAGGTCACTTAAATTGACCTTGCCATGCAAACTGCCGAGAAAAAAGTCATCCGATCTTGGACCTTATATGACTGGGGCAACAGTGCCTATAACCTGGTCATCACATCCACTATTTTTCCAGCTTATTTTGAAGCCGTGACGGGTGATGGGAAAGAAGATACCTTAAATGATACCGTCACTTTGTGGGGAAGAACATTTGTCAATACTTCCCTCTATAATTATGCTTTGGCTGTGGCCTTTTTGGTGGTAGCTTTTACAGCCCCATTGTTGAGCTCTATTGCCGATTACAGGGGCAATAAAAAGCAGTTTTTGTTTTTCTTCTGTACCCTGGGCAGTTTGGCCTGTTCTTCCTTGTATTTTTTTGATGGCAATAATTTGGTTTTTGGCTTGGCCTGCGCCATCATTGCCTGCATTGGATTTTGGAGCAGCCTGGTGTTTTACAACTCATTTCTGCCCGATATTGCCGCCCCCCAAGACAGGGACCGCATCAGTGCCAAAGGCTATTCCATGGGTTATATCGGCAGCATGATATTACAGGTCATCTGTTTTGTATTTGTGCTCATGCCTGAAAAATTTGATATCACAACAGGCAAAGCTTCTCAACTCTCTTTTTTATTGGTAGGCATTTGGTGGTGGGGTTTTGCCCAATTGGCCTTGCGGGGTTTGCCCAACAAACCAGGAACTGGAAAAGGACAAACCTCAGCTACCCTGCTTAAAGGTTACCAAGAGTTGCAAAAGGTTTGGCTGCAATTACGGGCCATGCCCATCCTTCGCCGTTATTTGGGCGCATATTTTTTCTACAACATGGGGGTACAAACCATCATGCTGGTGGCCACTTTGTATGGCAAAAGTGAATTGCACATTCCCACTACCAATTTGATCATCTCTATTTTATTGATTCAATTGATTGCCATTCCTGGGGCTTTCACCATGTCGCGCATGTCAGAAAAATGGGGCAACCTCAGGGCTTTGCAAGTGACAATGTAAATGCCTTTTATGGATTGGCAGTATTGGTGGGATTTGTGATGGGGGGGATTCAATCCCTCAGCCGCAGCACTTATGCCAAGCTCATGCCCGAGACCCCTGATACCACCTCTTTTTTTAGTTTTTACGATGTGACCGAAAAAATATCCATTGTGATTGGTATGATCAGCTTTGGTTTGATCAGTGAAATATCTGGAACCCAAAGAAATTCTGTCCTCATCTTGACTGTGTTTTTCATTGTAGGATTCTTTGGCCTGCTCTATACACAGCAAGCAGAAAAAAATAAGCCATGAAACTTTATAGCTTGCTCTCTGGTTATTTTACCTTAGATGGAGGTGCCATGTTTGGAGTTGTTCCCAAGTCCATTTGGAACAAATTGAATCCTGCCGACGAAAACAATTTGTGTACCTGGGCGTTGCGGTTGCTCTTGGTGGAA
>RDYY01000232.1 GCA_004293505.1 Sphingobacteriia bacterium
GAATACTTGGACGAAAGATTGCGTGAAATAGGCCTCAAAAAATAAGGGCCTTGGTCTTGCTGCGCCACATACCTTTTTTGCGGGCTGTTTTCTGGCACAGCCTGACGGCATTTGGTGGCCCGCAAGGCCATTTTGGGATGATGCTGAAAACCTTTGTGCACCAACGCAGGGACATCACCGAAAAAGAATTGATCGACATCAATGCTTTTTGTCAACTCTTGCCCGGGGCTTCTTCTACCCAAACCCTCAGCTTGATTGGGTACAAAAGAGGGGGCATTCCCTTGGCCCTTTTGACCCTTTTGATTTGGATTTTACCCGCCTGTTTGCTCATGGCTGGCCTGTCTTTTTTGTTGGATTATTTTGCAGACGTGGAAAAGCAAACCCATGTGTTTCGCTTTATCCAGCCCATGGCCATTGGCTTTATTGCTTATTCCAGTTTCAGGGCTTACAAAGTATCTGTCAACAATACCATCACGCGTGTCATCTTGGTGGTAGCAGGGTTGTCAACCTATTTGTTTTTTAGATCGCCCTGGATTTTTCCTGTGTTGATCTTGGCCGCAGGCTTGGCAACCAATTTCAGCGACCGCCGCATTCCCCAAAAAGGAACGCCCCCCAAACAAGTGAAATGGGGCAATCTCTTGTTGTTTTTGGCCTTGTTTGGTTTGGCTGGATGGTTGTCTGAATCGGCTACCAAAGCCAATTGGCCCAACCGAAAATTGTATAACCTGTTCGAAAACAATTACCGCTTTGGCAGTTTGGTCATGGGGGGAGGAGACGTCCTCATGCCCTTGATGTATGAACAATATGTTTCTCGCCCTGAGTCGGACCGCATCCAGTCTTCGGGTCGGGTGGTCTTGCAAATGCCCAAAGAAGATTTCCTGATTGGTTCGGGCATGGTCCGGGCCTTGCCAGGCCCTGTTTTTTCCATTGGGGCTTTTACCGGGGGCATGTTGTTGCGGGCCGATGGGCCTTGGCACCAAGCTTTGGGCAGCCTGATTGGGGCGGCCGCGATTTTTTTGCCCAGTATTTTATTGGTCTTGTTCTTTTTTCCTGTTTGGCAAAACATCAAACGCTATGCGGTGGTGTTTCGCTCCCTTGAAGGCATACATGCGGCGGTTGTAGGGATCATGGCGGGTGCTACCGTTTACCTCATGAAAGACAATGGCCTTTTGGACATCACCCACATTGTAGAAGGCATGTGGTTGGAATCCTTGGTGGTGGTCCTGACTTTTGCTTTGCTCCTGCGCAACAAGATTCCTGCCCCCTTTCTGGTCTTGGCCTGCCTGGGTCTGGGGGCATTGGTGTAATTTTGCTATCTTCCCTAAAAGCACAGCACATGGTATCCTTGGCCTTCTACAACCTGAAGGGTGGCGTTGGAAAAACAGCTGCCGCCATCAACCTTGCTTATTTGGCTGCCAAAGAAGGCTTCAAGACCTTGGTTTGGGATTTGGATCCCCAAGGCTCGGCCTCTTTTTATTTGGGCGCGGGCAACGACATCAAAAACGCATCCAAAAAAATCATCGGCCAAGAATTGGATTTGGCCGATGCGGTGCAAGACACCGCCCATGAAAACCTCTGGGTGGTCCCAGCCGATCTATCGGCCCGCCAAGCAGATGTTTTGTTGCACGAACGCAAACAGTTCAAAAAGAATTTTGCCCAAATCATAGCAGCGGTAAAAAAAGACTATGACTTGGTCATCTTGGATTGCCCGCCAGGCATTTCTGTTTTGCACGATGCCTTGTTTTATGCAGCGGATTGGATCTTGGTGCCCAATATTCCCACTACTTTGTCCATCCGTTCTTATGAATCGGTCTTGGAATATTTTGCCGAAAACGATTTGGACAAGAGCAAGCTGAAATGTTTTTTCAGCATGGTAGACCACCGCAAAAACTTGCACCACGAAGTGATGCATACTTTTTACAAGGACAAGGTATTTTTCAAAAACTACATTCCTTACCTGAGCGACGTAGAAAAAATGGGTGTGAACGAAGCCCCGCTGGAAAGCTTTGCTGCCAGCAGTTATGCCGCCCAATGTTACCGGGAACTCTGGAAAGAAATCCGGAAATCCTGCATCCAATAACAACTAAATACTTTTATGCAACGTCAACTGGATTCCTGGTTTAGCCCCTCTCTGCAAAAAGAAATGCCCATTGCATCTTATGGGCATTATGGTTTTGCACTGTTGTTGATCCCAACAGCAGCTGCCGATTATTTGGAGTATGAAAGGTTTCAAATGTTGGACGCTTTGGCGCCCTTGATCAATGCGGGTAAACTGCGGGTCTTTAGCATTGACTCCATGAACAAAGAGTCTTGGATGAACAACGAAATGTTGCCTGCGCACAAAGCCATTCGACACAACCAGTTCAACAACTACGTGTTTGAAGAAGTGATTCCCTATATCCGCACCCACACCAGCAACGAGACCATGGTGTATACTTGCGGGGCCAGTTTTGGGGCCTTGCACGCCATGAATCTTTTTCTCAAAAGGCCCGACATCATCAACGGGGCCATCAGCATGAGTGGGGTCTATGACCTGACCGAATACACCAAGGGATTTTGGGACGACCAAGTCTATTTCAACAGCCCCGAACATTATTTGCCCAACCTGCAAGACCCTTATTACCTGGACAAAATCAAAGCCAGTCACCACATCCACATTTATACCGGCAGTGGCAATTACGAAGACCCCAATGCTTCCAAACGCTTTGCTGGTGTGCTCTACAACAAGGGCATCTGGTATGACCTGGGCGTTTGGGGAGAAGACATTCACCACGATTGGCCCACTTGGCGCAACATGTTGCCCCATATTTTGGGTACCAAGTTTTAAGGAAAAATCTGTCAAAATCAAGTTAATTCCCGTTGCTGCATTCGCCCGTGGGTGGTGGATTCAAAGACCTGTCTTAATATTACAAATGCTTTCACGATTGCGGCACAGGTTGGGGTTAGGAATTTTCTTGTGCTTTTTGGCCCAAGCAGGTTTGCAGGCCCAATCGGGCAATTCAAGCTTTGTTAATTTATCTGGAACCGTGTACGATATTTCTGCCCGCAGGCCCTTGGAAGCGGTGGCCGTGATGTCTACTTCGGGCCGGGGCACCATCACCGATTCCTTGGGCCGGTATTTGTTGACGGTGTTGCGAAAAGATTCGGTCTGGTTTTCATTGATTGGCAAACAAACCATGAAGTACGCAGTGGACACCATTCAAAACACTGATGCATTTGATGTCATGATCCATGTGTTTGCGGCCCAACTGCCCGATGTCAGGGTGCGGAACAGTTATTACCGGTACGATTCCATGATGAACCGGCAGGATTATGCCAAGGTGTTTAATTTTCGCAAACCGGGCCTAACACCCGTAACGCCCAGTGGCTACAACCCCGGCGCTACCGTGGGGTTTGACCTGACCAGCATCATCGACATGTTCCGCTTCAAGCGCAACAACAGCATTTTGGCTTTGCAAAAAAGACTGGTGGAACAAGAGAACGAGAAATACGTCAATTCCCGTTTCAGCAAAGCATTTGTGCGCAAAATCACCAAATTGAATTCACCTGAATTGGACAGTTTCATGCGGCGCTTTCGCCCTGAGGCCGAATTGGTGCGCAGCATGAATGATTTGGAATTGGGCTATTATGTGCAAAAAGCCTACGAGCAATACAAGTCGGCGCGCTACAACTGGCGCGGGGGCATGTACCGGCGCAAAGAAGAAGATTAAAGGCGCACAAGCCGTTTTTAAATTTTCCCTTTATCGAGGTGCTGGGCAGCTTTCTCTCCCATCAATTGAATCAGCGGCAGCAAGCCCCCAAAACGGGCGTCTTTGCTGAACCCATCTTTCCACCTTTTGTAAATCTGTTGCGCAATCACGGCATTTTTAAACAAGCCAAAGACATAGTAAAACAAAATAGGGCCAAGGTCGCGGCCGCTGGCGGCCGCGTAGTCTTCTACCAGCGCTGCGCGGCTGGGATTGCCCGGTAACCAACTGAGGTTATACTGTCTAAAAACGGGGTGCTCATCCGCTTCAAACCAATAAGCCAAGAACGCACCCAGGTCCATGAGGGGATCACCAACGGTTGCCATTTCCCAATCCAAAATGCCCAAGATTTTTTCGGGCTGTGCAGGATCCAAGATCAAATTATCGTACTTGAAATCATTGTGTAAAAAAGCAGGCGCTGGCGCTGGGGGTTGGTTCTTGTTTAACCAATCCGCCAC
>RDYY01000436.1 GCA_004293505.1 Sphingobacteriia bacterium
TTGGCCATTCTCAGCAATGAACCGCAACACCTGAGCCATTATTTTAAACAAGTATTTGCGCAGGTCACCAATCCACCCATTGATCCCATCAGAGAAAGATCCGTTATGTCGCTGTCTACTTTTGCGGGCAGTAACGGGAATTTACTGACAACAGAGCCCGCTGCATGCCACAGCGTTGCGTTGCAACACCCTGTATTGAACAACCACGAATTAGAAAAAATCAGGAGCATCGATACGGGCATTTTTCAAGCCAAGACCTTGCAAACCTATTTTAGAGCAACCCACCAACCAGGGGCTTTGAAATCGGGCTTGGAAAGGTTGTGCCGTTATGCTGTTGATGCCGTAGAAGATGGATTTGAAGTGATCATTTTAAGCGACAGGGCCATCGATTCAGACCACGCGCCCATACCCAGTTTATTGGCCACTGCGGCTGTTCACCACCACCTGATCCGAAAAGGTTACCGCAGCCAAGTGGGCTTGATTGTTGAAGCGGGTGACGTGTGGGAAGTGCATCATTTTGCCTGCTTGATTGGCTTTGGTGCCACCGCCATCAATCCATATTTGGCTTTGTCTACCATTCGGGACATGAAAAACAGCGGCCTCCTGGTCACTGATTTGGGCCCTGATCAACTCAAAAAAAATTATGTCAAAGCCGTTTGTGAAGGGTTGTTGAAAGTGTTCTCTAAAATGGGTATTTCCACCTTACAATCTTATCAAGGTGCACAGATATTTGAAATATTGGGCATTGAGAACGCTGTTGTAGAACAATATTTTACTGGAGCCATATCACGCATAGGGGGATTAGACTTAGACGGCATTGCCCGAGAAACATTGACCAAACACCATTTTGCATTTTCTCAACCATCCACACCCAACCATTCATTACCAGGAGGTGGTTTATACCAATGGAAGCCCAATGGCATACCCCATTTGTGGAATCCACAAACCATTCACCTCTTGCAGCAAGCCACCCGCAACAACGACTACGATACCTATAAAAGATATGCACGCCTGATCAACCACCAAGAGCAAACGGCTGCCATTACTTTGCGCAGTCAATTGCAATTTCAACCCAACAG
>RDYY01000049.1:0-6771 GCA_004293505.1 Sphingobacteriia bacterium
CCCTACGGTTAAAGTAGGGTCATAATTGGTGATGGTACCACTGATTTGGTAATGGGCATCATCATTGTTGGTGCGCGTGAGCCGGGTTTGGCTGGTGATTTTAACCTGTAATGCATCGGTTAACCGGGGGCTCAATTGTGGATTCACATAGCGTGCCCGGTTTTCAATGAAACCAATCTTGACGGTTTTCACTTCTTGGGGAATGACTGCATCTTTAAATGAATACACTTTGCAAGACGCCAATACAAGACAGGCAATAAGCCATACCCCTAAGGTGCTATTCTTCAATGTCATATTCTTTCAGTTTGCGGTACAAGGTTCTTTCGCTGATGCCCAAATCCAAAGCAGCGTCTTTTCTTTTGCCTTTGTGTTTTTTCAATGCCTTTACAATCAATTCTTTTTCCTTGTCCATGATGTTCAAGGACTCTTCAATTTCTTCGTGGGTTTGTATGTTGTTGTCGTGCAACAAAACAGGTTGTTGGTGGGAGAGGCCACTGCTGTTGTTGGGTAAAATAGTTGGGGCAGAATGGTTGTTGCCAACTGGTGCAAGATTTGCTTCTGTGCCAGCAGCAAAATCTTTTAAAAATCCATCGGCTCCAAAATGCGCGGCAGCCCCTGCCAATGAAGGATTTTGCAAAACTTCCAAGAACATTTTTTTGAGCTCGGTCACGTCCTTTTTCATGTCAAAAAACAACTTGTACAAGATCTCTCTTTCGTTGGCAAATTCGCCATTGACATTGCCCTGTCCGGGACTGATGGCCAACATGCGGTTGTCTTTTTTCTCCGGCAAAAAAGCCAACATTTCACGGCCATTCACCTGTTGTTGGGGGCTCAAAACAGAGATTTGTTCAGCAATGTTTTTCAGTTCGCGCACATTGCCCGGCCAGGTATATTGCAAGAGCAAGTGGCGGGCTTCTTCGTCTAATTGAACGGGCAGGGTCTTGTACCGCTCTGCAAAGTCCACCACAAATTTTCTGAACAAGAGCAGCACGTCATCTTTTCGGTCGCGCAGAGAAGGAACGCGGATAGGCACTGTGCTCAAGCGATAATACAAGTCTTCTCTGAAGCGTCCTTTTTGGGTAAATTCCAGCAATTCCCGGTTGGTAGCCGCAATGACGCGGACATCTGTTTTTTGCACTTTTGAGGACCCCACCCGAATGAATTCTCCCGTTTCCAAAACCCGCAGCAAACGGGCTTGGGTACCCAAGGGCATTTCACCAATTTCATCCAAAAATATTGTTCCGCCGTTTACGGTTTCAAAATATCCTTTTCGGCTGTCAACCGCGCCTGTAAATGCCCCTTTTTCGTGCCCGAACAACTCTGAATCAATGGTGCCCTCTGGAATGGCCCCGCAGTTTACCGCAATAAAAGGATTGTGCTTTCTGGCCGACAAAGAATGGATGATCTGTGAAAAAACTTCTTTGCCCACCCCACTTTCTCCTACAATCAATACCGTTAAGTCAGTGGCTGCTACTTGTGCAGCCGTGTTCAAGGCATGGTTGAGTGCTGGTGCGTTGCCGATGATGCCAAACCTGTTTTTGATGCTTTGTAATTCCATGGTGCTGTTTTAGGCAGGGTAAACAATTTTACCCAAAAGGGTGGCACGGGTATAATCTTCGGCCAGGACTTGCACATAATCACCTGGTTTTTCACCCCTGTTTGTTTTGGGAAAAACCATGGACTTGTTTTGGCTGCTGCGACCGGTCCATTCCTGGTCATTTTTTTTGCTGTTCCCCTCAATCAATACCTCAAAGATTTTTCCCATGTCTTTTTCATTGCTGCGGGTAGACAATACACCCTGCATGTCCACAATCTCTTGCAAGCGTTTTTTCTTGGTTTCCAGGGGGATGTCATCGGTATATCGACGCGCTGCCAATGTGCCCGGTCGTTCGCTGTAGAAATACATGTAGCTCATGTCATATCCACTGTAGTCCATGAGGGACAAGGACTCTGCGTGATCCGCATCGGTCTCGGTACAAAAGCCCGCAATCAAATCGGTAGTAATGCTGCAATCGGGTAAAATTTCTCTGATGCGGTCAATTTTGGAGAGGTACCATTCGCGGGTATAGGTCCGGTTCATCAATTGCAAAATCCGGCTGCTGCCACTTTGCACCGGCAAGTGAATGCATTTGCAAATGTTGGGAAAACGGGCCATGGTGTGCAAGACTTCGTCGGTAATGTCTTTGGGGTGTGAGGTACTGAACCTGACCCGCAATTGGGGGCTGGTGCTGGCTGTTGCAGCCAGCAATTGGGCAAAAGTGACCGTTTGGTTGGTTTCAGGGTCGTTCCAATAATAAGAATCCACATTTTGGCCCAACAAAGTGACCTCTTTGTAACCTGCGTCTAAAAGGACGCGGACTTCTTGCAAAATGGAAGGCATGTCTCGGCTTCTTTCTCGGCCACGGGTAAAGGGAACCACACAAAAACTACACATGTTGTTGCAGCCCCTGGTGATGGAAACAAAGGCCATGATGCCATTGCTGTTGAGGCGAATAGGGGATACATCCCCGTAAGTTTCTTCTCGGCTCAGCAAAACATTGACTCCCTTTTGCCCCCCTTCTGCTTCTTCAATTAAATCGGGTAAGCTGCGATAGGCATCTGGTCCTACCACCAAATCCACCAATTTTTCCTCGGTCAACAACTGGGCTTTTAAGCGCTCAGCCATGCAGCCCAAAATGCCAATCAACAAACCCGGTTTGGCTCTTTTGAGCTTTCGGAATTCCGTCAATCTTTTGCGTATGGTCAGTTCTGCTTTTTCCCGGATGGAGCAGGTATTGACCAGGATCAAATCTGCCAGTTCTGGGGTACCACAAGTGCCAAAGCCTTTGTTGGCCAAAATGGAGGCCACCACCTCGCTGTCGGCAAAATTCATGGCACAACCATAGGATTCCAAATACACTTGCTTTTGGGCTGAGCGTTGTGGAAAGGGATGAAGAAAAGCTTCACCCTGCCTGGTTTCGTCGTGTATGGCTGCCAATGACTCCATTTCATTACTGGGATGAGGGGTGGCAAAATTAGGCCTTTTTCTTTAATGTGTCAGTTTGTCAGCCCTATTGGCTTGGACTTTATTTTCAATATTTTTGGGTGCAACCAAAGCCTAATTATGAAGCGTTTTGCCCTTGTTTTTTCCTGTTTTTGTTTTTTTGTCTTGCGTCTTTCCGCACAGGACAATGTCATTGAGGCGGTTAAAAAAGAAGCCACTCGTACCATCAAAAAAGAAAACGATACCACCAGTTGGGTCTGGAAAAGGGGGGGTGTCTTTAATTTTCAATTGACCCAGGGTTCTTTGAGCAATTGGGCCGCCGGGGGAGATAATTTTACCCTGTCTGTCAACAGCAATTTCAATTATTACTTGTTGTACAAAAAAGCCCGACACAGTTGGGACAATTTGTTGGATGTGAACTTGGGCTTTATCCAAACGACCAGTTTGGGTGGCCGAAAAAACGATGACCGATTGGACTATTTGAGCAAGTACGGTTACAAAATGGACAGTACGGGTAAGTGGTATTTATCGGGTTTGTTTACTTTTCGGTCTCAGTTTTTTGACGGCTTTACCTATGCCAATAATGTAGCTGATTTTACCTCTACCATTCTTTCACCTGCCTATATTATTTTATCAGCGGGGTTTGATTATAAGCCCACATCTTATTTCTCTGTATTCTTGTCTCCCTTGACCTCTCGCTGGACCCTGGTTTTAAATGAAACCTTGAGCAACAAAGGCGTGTATGGGGTACCCAAAGGTGCCCACTCGGTCAATGACATTGGTGCATTTGCCACTTTGAACTTTAACAAGGAAATCATCAAGAACGTTACTTATCGGGGTCGATTGGATTTGTTTTCCAATTACCGCAACAAGCCCCAGAACATTGATTTGTTCATGGCCAATCAGTTTGCCTTCAAGATCAGCAAGAATTTTTCTGCTACTTATAACCTCGACATGATTTATGATGACGATGTGCGGCTATTTGGCGATAAGGGTACTTCTCCTGCCTTGCAAGCCAGGAGCTTGGTGGGCATTGGTTTCCTGAAACCCTTGAACGTCAAACGCAAGTTTTAACCCTTGCTTTTCACTTTAATGGTATGGCGAACTTGGTTGGCCAAATGGGTGAGGTCAGCATAGTCACTTGACAAGATGGTGACATGGCCCATTTTTCGGCCCGGGCTTGGTTTGCTTTTTGCCATAGAGGTGTACAAAGGCTTTATCCATTTTCAGTACTTGCTCCAATCCTTCATACACAGCTTCTCCGCTGTGGCCTTCTTCGCCAATTAAGTTCACAATGGCGGCTGGCAAGAGGGGAGCGGTATTGCCCAAAGGATATCCCAGCATGATGCGCCACAATTGATCGTATTGGCTGGAATAATTACCTTCTATACTGTGGTGGCCACTGTTGTGCACACGGGGAGCGGTTTCATTCACCCACACTTCTCCTGCTTTGTCAACAAACATTTCTACGGCAAACAGACCTGGGCTTTGAAAAGCCCGCACCAATTTCAGGGCAATGGCTTCAGCTACCCAAAGGGTTTTCTCGGCCAAGCGGGCTGGGCTCAGTTGGTAGTCCAAGAGGTTCAAGTCTGGATTGACAATCATTTCGGCGGGTGGATAGACCACCACCTCTCCATTTTGACCTACCCCCACAATCAAAGAAATCTCTTGTGCAATCGCACATTTTTTTTCCAAGACTGCGGGTTGATCAAAGGCTTTTTCCAAGTCAGCAATTTGGTTCAAAACCACTACACCTTTGCCATCGTATCCACCTTCACCCAGCTTGTGAACGGCAGGTAAGAAGCCATGGTATTGGGCCAGATCACTCCGCTGCTGGGTGACCACAAATGCCGGGCTGGGAATGCCATGGGTTTGGTAAAATTCTTTTTGCCTGATTTTGTTTTGGATCAAGCGAATGACGGCTGGTTTGGGGTAAATGGCCAAGCCTTCTTTTTCCAAATCGTCTAAGGCATCTACATTCACCGATTCAATTTCTATGGTCAATGCCTCCACCATTTTGCCAAAACGATAAACGGTATCCCTGTCTCGGATGTCTCCCACCACCAAGTGGTGGCAGAAGTCAGCCGCAGGGCAACGGGGATCGTTTTCCAACACATAGGTCTCAGCAGTATAATTGGCTCCGGCTTGCAAAAGCATACGTCCCAGTTGGCCTCCCCCTAAAATTCCCAGTTTCATTGGCATAGATTGTGAGGCGAAGATAGGTTTTGCTTATTTTTGGCAAGTGATACCTGATTATCCGCACAAATTATTTTTAGACAACCGAGGGGATTATTCCAGGTTGGTCTCCGATTTGGCCATGCGATCGCAAAGGCCTTAGTTTACTTTTTCCAGCTTTCCTTTTCATTTTTTAAACGCATGATATGTCTGTACCAACCGCTGCTCCAGTGGATCAATTTGTTGATTTTCTTCCTTTGGAAGGAACCGATTATGTAGAATTTTATGTGGGCAATGCCAAGCAAGCTGCTCATTTTTACAAAACTGCTTTTGGCTTTCAAAGCCTGGCCTATGCGGGGCCAGAAACTGGGGTCAAGGACAAGGCCAGTTATGCAGTGCGCCAAAACAAGCTCACTTTTGTGTTCACCACAGCTTTGCGCAGTGACCATCCCATTGCTGACCACGTGCACCGACACGGTGATGGGGTAAAAGTCTTGGCCCTTCGGGTGCAGGATGCACAAGATGCTTGGCAGCAAACAACAGCCCGGGGCGGTGAATCTTGGTTGGCCCCAGAAACCCAAAGTGATGCCCTGGGCAAAGTGGTCATCAGTGGCATCAAAACCTATGGAGAAACTGTTCACCTTTTTATTGAACGAAAGGACTACACAGGACCCTTTTTACCCGGATACCGGGCTTGGAAAAGTGACTACAATCCTGTTTCAACTGGGTTGCTGTATGTAGACCATTGTGTGGGCAATGTGGGTTGGAACCAAATGAACAAGTGGGTAGGTTTTTATGAAACCGTCATGGGATTTCGCAACATTTTGAGCTTTGATGACAACGATATCTCCACCGAGTATTCTGCCTTGATGAGCAAGGTCATGAGCAATGGCAATGGCTTTGTAAAATTTCCCATCAACGAACCGGCTGAAGGAAAGAAAAAATCACAAGTAGAAGAATACTTAGAATTCTACAACGGAGAGGGCTGCCAGCACGTGGCCTTGGCCACAGCGGACATTGTGGCCACAGTGACCGAATTGCAAAGCAGGGGGATTGAATTTTTAAAAGTCCCTACCACCTATTATGATGATTTGTTGGACCGGGTTGGGGCCATTGATGAAGACCTGGCACCTTTGCGGGAATTGGGCATTTTGGTAGACCGAGACGATGAAGGTTATTTGCTCCAGATTTTTACCAAACCCGTAGAGGACCGACCCACCTTGTTTTTTGAGATCATTCAACGCAAGGGCGCCAAGAGTTTTGGGAAGGGAAATTTCAAAGCCCTTTTTGAAGCCATCGAAAGGGAGCAGGAGCAACGCGGTAATCTCTAACTCTTTTTCAAAGCCAATCGAAATCGGTAACTTTACACCATGTGGAGGTGCCGATTTTTTTTGTTTATTGTCCATCTTTTCGGTCTAATGCTTAGACCGTTCGGGAATGTCCTTGGCAAGACTGCTTGCCCAATTTGATCGCTCTATTTTGTATAAGAAATTCAGGTTGTTGTTTTCGCCATAATAGGCGATTTCTTTTTCTGCAAATTTTACGGCGCCCAATTTAAGCATGGCCATTTGTGACCTTATGTTATTGGCACCTACACTGAACAAGACGGTGGG
>RDYY01000049.1:6780-7154 GCA_004293505.1 Sphingobacteriia bacterium
ATAGGCGATTTCTTTTTCTGCAAATTTTACGGCGCCCAATTTAAGCATGGCCATTTGTGACCTTATGTTATTGGCACCTACACTGAACAAGACGGTGGGTAAATATTCAAATGCATGGTTCAGCATCAGGACTTTGGCCGATCGGTTAAAGGGCTTTCCCCAACAAGAACGGGCAAAAAAACTATAACCAATGTAAATACTGGACCCGTCCTGTGACAAATCATAAAAACGAGATGATCCAATGGCTTCACCACTTTGGGTGTCGCGGAACGAGAAAGCCCCACCGGAAGCCATGGCCCCTTCAAAAAATTGGGTGAATACGGGCAGTTGGTAACGGGTAGGACTGGGGTGTTGCTCCCAAACCAGCGGATCGG
>RDYY01000439.1 GCA_004293505.1 Sphingobacteriia bacterium
TATAGAACAACACGATTTGCAAAAATTATTTCAACCATTTTCGCAGGTAGATAACGACTCCACCAGAAACTTTGGCGGCACCGGTTTAGGGTTAGTAATCTGTAGGAAATTAGTGGAAATGATGGAGGGAAGTATTTGGGCAGTAAGTGAGTATAACCATGGCAGTATTTTTAGCTTTTATGTGCCACTTGTAAAGGCCAAAGCACCCGCCACCGCACAGCAGCCCACCGAAACTACAGGCACAAAACCAGCACACCAATTAAAGGTGTTGGTGGCAGAAGATAATCCTTTGAACCAATTTGTAGTTCGTAACCTAATGCAAACCTTAGGGATAGAACCAGCCATAGTAGAAAATGGAAAAGAAGCCGTGGCTAAATGCCTTTTGCACCCGTTTGATTTGGTGTTTATGGATATGCAAATGCCCGAAATGGATGGCATTACCGCTACGCTGGAAATATTACGACTTACACAATCTAACCCACAAAAAACCACCATCATTGCCATGACGGCCAACGCCATGATGGAGGATAAAGAAAGATGTATACAAGCCGGCATGAAGGATTTTATTAGTAAACCGTTTACGCTCGAACAATTAAAGGAAGTAGTGGCCCGATGGAGCTAGTGGATGGAGAGATGGGGTTACAAAAACTCTCATTGCAGCTTTATCAATATTCAATCATCTAAACGCAACATAATTTTACAGCTAGATATTTATACCTGTGTAAAGCAAAAGTGCTTTAGAAAAAACCTATTTTTATTCAATGATGCTCACTACAGAAGATATAAAAACAATGCAGAACTTCTTTACCAAGCAACCCGTGGTAAAAGCATTTTTATTTGGTTCATTGAGCCGAAATGAAGCTACAGCAGAAAGTGATATTGACATACTAGTAGAACTGGATTATACGCAGCATATTGGACTTGGTTTTATAGATATGAAACTTGACCTTGAACGCCAACTAAATAAAAAAATTGATTTAGTTTCTGACAACTCTATCTCGAAACACCTTCGCCCGTTCATAGATTCTGATAAAAAATTAATTTATGAGAGGCCTATTGGGTGATA
>RDYY01000441.1 GCA_004293505.1 Sphingobacteriia bacterium
GGCCAAGTACCAGTTGGTGACGTCCAAAAACAAATCCAGTGTGACCCTTTTGTAATACCATTTCTTGTCGATGCGCACATCGCTGGAATTGAAATTGGTAAGGCGCAAGGTATTGACTTGGTTGTAATCGGGTACACCTTGTCCCAGGGTGAGGAAATTCAAGCGGCTTTGCAAGAGATCAAACGGTGTGTAAGGCACCCCGCCTTGGAAGCGAAACTTGAGGCCCAATTCCCAGTTACGGGGAAATTTATACCCCCACAAAACCGTCAACAAATGGCGGTTGTCCCAAGAGCTGGCCGTGTAATTCAAATTGGCATTGGTGTATTGGCTGTGGAAATAAGTATAGCTCAACACGCCGTAAAATCTTTTGGTGAGTTTTTGTTGGGCAAAGAATTCAAAACCATAAGCCCGGCCCTTTCCATTGGTGGCCACGGCTTCATTGCCCAAGGCAGTAAAATCGGTTCCCAGATTGGACAAGCTGATGCCATTGCGGATGCTGATGGGCACGCCACTGTATTGTTTGTAAAAAGTTTCAAACGTGAACCGAGTGGCGTCGTTGGGCAGGTATTCTACACCCGCCACATAATGTGTGCTGCGGGTATAATCGCTGTTTTTGTTCACGAACTGTCCTTGGTTGTTTTGAAAACCCAAAGCGGTATAGGGAAGGAGTTTGGTGTAAGTACCCACAGAAGCATTCAGGGTCCATTTGGGCCCCAATACATAACTCAATGCTATACGAGGCGAGAGGGTGCGCAAAGGATCCATGCCTTGGGTGGTAAAGGTGTTTTGGTCAAAACGCAAACCCCCACTCAGCCCCAATTGGTTGTTGAAAAATCTTTTGCCCGTTTGTACAAATGCACCAAATCTGCCCAAATTGATTTCGCTGTTGAATTGGTTCACTACAGCTGGCACCAAAATGCCGCCAGATGGATTAAAAATGGGGGCTTGGATCACTTGCCGCGTTTGGTTGTTTTGTGAAACGTATTGCAACACGGCACCATAAGACAATTTCCAACCATTGAGGTTCTGGTTCACATCAAAGCGCAATTTGTTCTCTGTTTCCCT
>RDYY01000442.1 GCA_004293505.1 Sphingobacteriia bacterium
ACCACCCCTTATGGTGACAATGAAAGTCCCAGCATTTTTTATGTGGGCTGTTGGTACCGCTATGGCGACGCCTTGATTCCCGTCGTTGAAATCCAACACAGGGACTGGCATTGGGGCATCAGTTACGACATCAACCTGTCTCGCTTGCGCACAGCCAGCAATGGCAGAGGGGGGTTGGAACTCAGCTTGGGCTATACAGGCTTTTTAAAAATCCGCAGCAGCACCTTGGATAAAATTCGTTGTGCAAGGCTTTAACATTAACCCACAACCCACCAAGCCAAACCTTGGGTGAGAGACCCCACCAGCAACCCTACAATCAAATCCTTGTCGGTATGGTCACTGACCCATTGCCTAGCCAATACCACCAATGCAGTGGCAAAAACAGCCAAGGTCAAGACCCAGCCATCTGCAAAAGCATATTGGTAGGCCGTTAAAAAAACTACCGTCAGCAATCCCCCCATGCCCATGGCATGCAAGCTGACTTTAAAAAAATTATTCAAAACCAAGCCTATGGCAGAAGCCATGAAAATGCCCAAGTAAAAAGGTTTGAGCATGGCGGGTTGATCCGTAAAATTGCGACTGAGATAATACATCCACCAATAAAAAAACATGGTGATGACATAAGGTATGATCCTTTCCTTTTGGGTTTTTAATTGAATGCCATTGCTGAACTTCAATCGCCACAACAAGAAAACGGCAAAAGCAGGAAAAAAAGCCGTCATCCAAAACACCCCAAAAATGCGCAAGTTCAATTGCCAACCAAACAAACCAGCAAACTCAAAAGGATACCGAAGCACCAGGTAAAGAAAAAAATAAGTGGGCAAGAACAAAGGATGGAAAACACAAGAAACCACTTGGGCCAGGGCAGTGAAAAAACGATTCACAGGTGTTCGTCGAATTGGGTTTTCCATCGTTGTTTTATAATTCTTTGCGCAAACGGGCCACTGGAATATTCAACTGTTCTCTGTATTTGGCCACAGTACGGCGGGCAATGTTATAGCCTTTTTCTTGCAGCATTTCGGTCAATACCTCATCGCTCAAAGGACGTAGCTTGTCTTCGGCAGC
>RDYY01000443.1 GCA_004293505.1 Sphingobacteriia bacterium
TTTTTGTTTCGGTATTGGGATACAAAGGGTTGGGTTGCCCCAATGATGGCGTCGGCTTGTTGTTGTTGCTTGGGCGACAAATCTTTTTTAAGGTCCAATAGGGTAAAGGCAACCAAGCCCGCAAAAAAGGGATTGATGTCAGCTTTGTAACGGCGGTTATTGTGGGCATACATTCGCCAAGAAGGAATACTGCCTTTTGGAAATACCCCATCGGTTTTGGGCTGTAAGGCTTGTACACGTTCCAACAATTGGGTAGCCACCAGGCTGTCTTGCGCAACAGCTGGCGAGGCAAAAAACATACAGAAAACAGGTAAAACCCAGCGCATACGTTCCAAAGATATTCAACCCCATCATCGGTAAAGCAGATTCTTTCTGGTCAAATAAAAATTCTGTACTTTTGTTGGTTCACAACTTGGGGCCGTTTTGGTTTTGACAGCAAAAGCCACGGTTGGTGTAAGCATGCAGTGCGTTGGATAATTAGCACTTTAATCTGAATGCCATGGCTGCCTAATCAGTGATTAAGTAGTCATTTGGGCCGCCGCACAGGTTCGCTTCTTACCAGGTGCCGCCGCCGACTCAAAACAAAAGAAGCTGCTGTTGTTATAGGCTGTGCCAACAACTCAAGACCATGCAGCTAAACGGCCGATGGGTTGGTTCCCTTCCGGTTGTGCCGTCGACAACCAATAGGGAAATAAGCATGTAGAAAGCTAATGGTAGCCTTGTTTGGACACCGGTTCGAGTCCGGTCGGCTCCACAAAAGGGGAACAACTTGTTCCCCTTTTTCTTTAGTCTTTTTGCCAAACACTCAGTCCCTCACTGCAATTTGAGCAGATGTCAATGTTTTTTCGACTGGTTAAAATTTCACGGCGAAACTGCTTGTAATTGTCATTTTGCCAAACATCACGGAACCGCTGGTTTTTCAAATTGCCCAATTGATGCATGGCATCTTTGTCAAAACAACAAGGTACAACCAGCCCATCCCAGGTAATCACATTGGCATGCCAAAGCTTCCAGCAATGGTTTTTTAAACCATTCTTGACGGTTCTTTTGCCATCTCGTCCCAACTTATAACGGCTGAATCTTGGGTTGGTGGGAATCAGCCCATTGGGGTCTTCTTCATAATTGTACACCTGCGCTGTTTTGAACCTAACTTGGTCCACCCCAATTTCTTTGGCCATTTTCTTGATGTCTTCCATTTGGTGCTCGTTGGGTTTGACGACCAAGAATTGAAAAAAAACAAAAGGCGTACTGCTCTTGAGTGCTTTTTTCCATTTGACTATGTTGCGGGCACCGGCCAAAACCTTGTCCAACTTGCCGCCTACGCGGTATTGTTCATAAACGTCCTGCGTAGTACCATCAATGGAAATGATCAAACGGTCCAGTCCACTCTCGACAGTTTGTTTGGCTTTTTCATCGGTTAAATAGTGGGC